>NZ_JABWRG010000067.1:0-27396 GCF_014268825.1 Pseudomonas sp. SWRI51
GCCCCAGGATCTGCGCACCCACCAGAATCGCTGGGGCTGCTCCGCAGCCCTTTCGCGACACAAGGCCGCTCCTACACAATCAAAAGCGACTGGCCCGAACCCCTGGAATCTCCCTCAGGGTCGGTGTCAGCCCCCAAATTCGAGACGGGCGCGTTAACTGTGGGAGCTGGCGCCAGCCTGCGATGAGGCCCGTGCAGGTGGCACATAACCGAGGTGCAGTGGGCTTGCCCTGATGCCTGTCAGTTATCGCAAGCCATCGCGCTATTAATAGCCAGGGCTGTCGAAGTCCAGGGTCACCACAAAATCCAGCGCCCGCTCCACGCCGGTGTCCAGCCTGCCGTCGTCATGCAGGCGCAGCCAGCGGTAGCCGGGTTGCTCTTCGCTGACCTTGAAGTCCTCACTGCCGGACGCGAACTGGATGCAGGTCGAGGGCGTGGCCAGGTAACGCACACCTTCATGCTCCTGGTCGTATTCCTGATGTACATGCCCCCACAGCACGGCCTTGACCTGTGGATAACGCTTTACCCGCGCTAGCAGCGCATCGGCGTTGCGCAGGCCGATGGGCGCCATCCAGGCACAGCCGATATCCACCGGCTGATGGTGACAGCACACCAGGCAATAGCGCGCGCCGGCTGTGGTCAACGCCTCGTCCAGCACCGCCAGTTGCTGCTCGTCGAGCAACCCGACGGTGGCGCCGATCACTGCCGAATCCAGCATGACGATACGCCAGGCGCCGATATCGGTAACCGCCTGCACCAAGTGCGGCGCCACTTCGGCCATGACCCGGGCTTCATCGTGGTTGCCCGGCAACCAGCGGGTCGGGGCACCCAGGCTATCGGTCAGATCGCGAAACGCTTCGTAGGAGGCACGGCTTGCGTCCTGGGACAGGTCGCCCGTGCACAGCACCAGATCGATACGCGGCTGCTCGCGGCGCACCTGGCCAAGCACATGGCTGAGGCTGGCGCGGGTATCGAGGCCCAGCAAGGTGCCTGCCGGGTCGGCAAACAGGTGGGCGTCGGTCACTTGCACCACATGCACGGGTGACGGGTAGGAAGATGGGTGCGGCAACGGCCGTCTCCTCAAGCGGATTCAGCAGCGATTATGGCGGTGCATGACGCGTGAGCAAATACGCCAACCCAAACCACGTCACATTTCAGCGCACGGCCACCAGTTCATGGCCGCAGGCCAGGCAGTGGCTCAGCCATTCGCCAAGGAACAGGTTCAGCTGGGCTTTTTCGTCCGGCTGGTGCATCGCGTTGTTGGGGTATGGGTAAATGCTGCGCAGCCGCCTGGCGTGCTCGGCGCTGACCACTTCGGCCATGCGCGCATCGTGGTACACCTGCACTTCGAGCTCCGGCACCGGCAGCCACGGCAGGCTGTGTTCCTGGCGAATGCGCAGGGTGGTGGTGTACGGGCAGGCCAGCAACACTTCGAGCACCAGCACGCCGAGCATCTGGTCGCCTTGGGTCATGCCGATACGCCGCGAGCTTTGCGTGGTGCGCATATCCGGCAACAGCTGCATCAGCCGGGCATAGTTGGCCTCACAGGCCGATTGCAACCCGGCCAGATCGACCCGATAGCGCTCACGCAGCAAGTTCACTTCCACATACCTCGGACTTCGTCACGGTTAAGAGCCAGCCATTGCAGGCCGATAATAGCCGCGGCGTTGCAGATGCGCCCGTCGCGTACCGCTTGCAGGGCATCCTCGAACAACCACACGCGCACGCGGATGTCTTCGTTTTCTCCGTCAAGGCCGTGCAGGCCGCCCGCGCCTTCGCTGCTGCAGCGCCCCAGGAACAGGTGGACGAACTCATCACTGCCGCCAGGGGACGGGAAATACCGCGTCATCGGCCACAGCGCGCTGAAGGTCAAGCCCGCTTCCTCTTCGGCTTCACGATGAGCCACTTCTTCGGGCTGCTCGTCCTTGTCGATAAGGCCGGCGACCATTTCGATCAGCCACGGGTTGCTGACCTTGCCCATGGCACCCACGCGGAACTGCTCGATCAGCACCACTTCGTCGCGCTGCGGGTCGTATGGCAGCACGCAGACCGCGTCATGGCGCACGAACAGTTCGCGGGTGAACTCGCGGCTCATGCCGCCGGCGAACAACTCGTGGCGCAGGTGGAGCTTGTCGAGCTTGTAGAAGCCCTTGAACAGTTGTTCCCGGCGGGTGATTTCGACCTGGTCGGGCACAAGCTTCGGCGTATCCGTCATGCAAACTCCTTAAGACCTGTTTACCGCATCGCGCAATCCTACTCTGCGTGCCGCCCGTTTTCACCCCTTTGCGGCGACCGTTCGCGCAGCCGGGACAGGCGCTACGCTCTCTGTTAGCTTAGTGGCGAACTGAAGGCCGCGCAGGCGGTCCAAGGCCGATCATCATCGTTGTTCAAGAGGCACCATGACCCTCGTCAAACTGACTTGCGTGGCCGTTCTGGCCCTCGCCCTCGGCGCCTGCCAGAGCCTGTTCACCCCCAATTACCGCGCGCCGCTCGAGGTCAAACGCGAGGCCTGGGAGCACATCAAGCCCGGCTGCAGCGAAAGCGACTGCCCGTTGGTGAATATCGACACCGTGCACTTCCCCGCGCTGCCCAAGCTCGATGCCATCGTTGAAAAACGCCTGCTGCAGTTGACCGAAGACAACCAGCGCGGCGCAGCGCCGGCCTCGCTGCAAGCTTACGAGCAGCAGTACCTGGCCACCGCCGACAAGCGCAACAGCAGCTACCTGCAAGCCAAGGTACGCGAGCAGCATGACGGACTGGTGATCATCGAGCTGTCCAGCTACCTCGACAGCGGCGGCGCCCATGGCATGCCGGGGCGGGCGTTCATCAACTATTCGCGCAAGCTGGACAAGGTGCTGACCCTGGACGACATGCTGCTGCCCGGCCAGGCCGAGACGTTCTGGAAGACCGTCGAGGAATCGCACCGCGCCTGGCAGATCAGCACCGGCATGGACAAGGACGCCGAGTTCGTCAAAACCTGGCCGTTCCGCACATCGCCGCACATTGCCCTGACCTATGGCGCGGTGGTGGTGAAGTATGAAGTCAACGCCATTGCGCCCTACTCCATGGGCCACGTCGAGCTGAAAATCCCCTACCCACGCCTGAACGGCGTGCTCAAGCCTGAGCTGTTTCCCGGCCGCGGCTAAGCGCTAGCAGGCCGTACAGCAACCCTGCCAGCAGCAGCGCTGGCAGGGTTGCGCCAAGCTCCGGCGCCTGGTTGGCCAGCAGGTGATAGGCCCCCACCCCCACCGCCCAGGCCAGCAGCGCTGGCCAGTGCAGCCCACCAACACGGGCCGGCAGGCGCCGACGACGGACCACAAAGTGGTCGACCAGCACCACGCCGAACAACGGCGCGAACACCGAACCGATCAGCAGCAGGAAGTTCTGGTATTGCGCCAGCGGCGCCAGCAGCGCGATCGAGGTGCAGAGCAGGCCAATGGTCAGCGCCAGGTGCTCGACCTTGAATTTGAGCAGCAGCCCCGTCGATACCGCCGCCGAGTGGATGTCGGCAAAGGCGTTTTCCGACTCATCGAGCAGGATCAGCAGCAACGGGATGCCCAGCCCGGCGCCCGCCAGCGCCAGCAACAGCGCATTGACCTCGCCGCTGGGGGCAAACGCCAGGGTGTAGGCCACGCCTAGGCTCATCAGCCAGGCATTGCCCAGGAAAAAGCCCAGCGCGGTGCCGCCGAAAACGCGGCTGGCCCGCTGGCCGAAGCGTGAATAGTCGGCGATCAGCGGCAGCCACGAAAGCGGCATGGCGATCACTATGTCAAAGCCCAGCGCCAGCGACAGCGAGCCATCGCCAGGTCGGCGCCAGAGGTCGGCCAGGTCCGCCTTGGCGAACAAGTTCCAGGTCAGCCACAGGCAGGCGCCGAGCAACAGCCAGATCCCCCATTTGCGCAGCACCTTGCGCACGAACGCCAGCGGCCCGCTGACCGCAAGCAGGGTAGCCAGCGCACCGAAGCACAGGGTCCATAACAGTGGGCTGCTCCAGGTGCTGGCCTCGCCGAACGTGCGCGCACCCAACAGGCTTGCGGCATCACGCATGACGATGATCTCGAACGAGCCCCAACCCACCAGTTGCAGCAGGTTGAGCAACGCCGGCAGGCGCACGCCGTGGCTGCCCAGGGTCAGGCGCAAGGTGCCCATGGCCGACAGGCCGGTGTCACTGCCAATGACGCCGGCCGATGCCAGCAACAGCACGCCCACTGCCGTACCCAGCACAATCGCCAGCAGCGCACCGGCCAGGCCCAGGCCCGGCGCCAGCAGGCCGCCGACCTGCAGCACCATCAGGCCGATGCCGAGGGAAAACCACAGCGAGAACAGGTCGCGGGCGCCAAACTGGCGGTGCTGGAGGGGGACCGGGTGGTCGGGGGAGAAATGGCTGGGTGTGGTCATTATTGTTCGCCGGGTAACTTTAGATGAAGGTCAGCGTGGGGTTTGGGGCCGCTTTGCGGCCCCAGGCGGCTACTGGTCAGACTTTCTGGTACAGCTGGCTGCCTTCCTGGCGGAAGCGCTCGGCCTGCTCGCGCATGCCTTGCTCCACCTCGACATCGACGGTCTCGATGCGCGCGGCGTACTCGCGCACTTCCTGGGTGATCTTCATCGAGCAGAACTTCGGCCCGCACATCGAACAGAAGTGCGCAACCTTGGCCGACTCCTTGGGCAGCGTTTCGTCGTGGAACGAGCGCGCGGTGTCTGGGTCCAGGCCGAGGTTGAACTGGTCTTCCCAGCGGAACTCGAAACGCGCCTTGGACAGCGCGTTGTCGCGGATCTGCGCGCCAGGGTGGCCCTTGGCAAGGTCGGCTGCATGGGCGGCGATCTTGTAGGTAATGATGCCGGTCTTGACGTCATCCTTGTTCGGCAGCCCCAGGTGCTCCTTGGGCGTGACGTAGCAAAGCATGGCGCAACCGAACCAGCCGATCATCGCCGCGCCAATCCCCGAGGTGATGTGGTCGTAGCCCGGCGCAATGTCGGTGGTCAGCGGGCCAAGGGTGTAGAACGGCGCCTCGTCGCAGCATTCAAGCTGCTTGTCCATGTTCTCCTTGATCAGTTGCATCGGCACGTGGCCTGGGCCTTCGATCATGCACTGCACATCGTGCTTCCAGGCAATCTTGGTCAGCTCGCCGAGGGTTTCCAGCTCGCCGAACTGCGCCGCGTCGTTGGCGTCGGCAATCGAACCCGGGCGCAGGCCGTCACCCAGCGAGAAGCTGACGTCATAGGCCTTCATGATTTCGCAGATCTCATCGAAGTGCGTGTACAGGAAGTTCTCTTTGTGGTGCGCCAGGCACCACTTGGCCATGATCGAGCCACCCCGGCTGACGATGCCGGTCACGCGCTTGGCTGTCAGCGGCACATAGCGCAGCAGCACACCGGCGTGGATGGTGAAGTAGTCCACGCCCTGCTCCGCTTGCTCGATGAGGGTGTCGCGGAACAGCTCCCAGGTCAGGTCCTCGGCCACGCCGCCGACCTTTTCCAGCGCCTGGTAAATGGGCACGGTCCCGATCGGCACTGGCGAGTTGCGGATGATCCACTCGCGGGTTTCGTGGATGTGCTTGCCGGTGGACAGGTCCATGACCGTGTCCGAGCCCCAGCGGATACCCCAGGTCAGCTTGGCCACTTCTTCCTCGATCGAGGAACCCAGGGCGCTGTTGCCGATGTTGCCGTTGATCTTCACCAGGAAGTTGCGGCCGATGATCATCGGCTCAAGTTCGGTGTGGTTGATGTTGGCCGGGATGATCGCACGGCCACGGGCGATTTCTTCGCGCACGAACTCGGCGGTGATTTCTTTCGGGATGCTGGCACCAAAGCTGTGGCCGGGGTGCTGCTGGTTGAGCAGGCCGGCGGCGCGGGCTTCCTGCAGTTTCATGTTCTCGCGGATGGCCACATATTCCATCTCGGCGGTGATGATGCCTTGGCGGGCATAGTGCATCTGCGTGACGTTGGCGCCGGCCTTGGCCCGGCGCGGGTTGCGCACATGGGCAAAGCGCAGCTTGGTCAGTTCGGCGTCGCCCAGGCGCTGCTGGCCGAAGTTGGAGCTCAGGCCGGCGAGGCGCTCGGTGTCGCCACGGGCGTCGATCCAGGCCGAGCGCACATCGCCCAGGCCCTTGCGCACGTCGATGATGACGTCAGGGTCGGTGTAGGGGCCGGAGGTGTCATAGACCAGCACCGGGGCGTTCTTCTCGCCGCCGAAGTCGGTGGGGGTGTCGTGCAGGCTGATCTCGCGCATGGGCACGCGGATGTCGGGGCGCGAGCCTTGGACGTAGACCTTGCGCGAATTGGGCAGCGGTTGCACGGACTGCTGATCGACTTGCGCCGATTCGCTGAGGTGGATCGTTTTTTCTTGTTTGCTCATCACAGGCTCTCCAGACGGCTTCCAGCGGAAGAAATGTCGGGGAAGAACCTGAAGGACGCGGATGCAGCCCATTACTGGGTGCAGTGCCAAAGACATGGAGTGCCATCGAGCGTGAGCTGCGACAATCCCGGACCTGGCACAAGAGGCTCCCGGGAAGTGAGAGCAATCTTGTTCCCTACGCAGGCGCTAACCTGATCAGGTTCAACGGGATCCGGAAACTACCGATCTCAGCCTTTGCATCAAGGCACCCCGACAAGAACATGCGCAGTCTAGACTGGAGTGGTCGGCAAAGCCAAGCGGCTTGCACCGGGCATGACCAATGGTGCAGACGCGGATTGTTCGCAGCGGCGCTCGGCACTACACTGGCGCATCGCCGGTACTCGACAGTACAGTAAATAAACCCTGATCAAGGATTGTCCTATGCTGCGCAAACTTTCACTGGCAATTGCCGTGTCTTGTGCGTCCAACGCAGTAGCCTGGGCAGTGGATCCGCCACCAACGGTCAAGACCGACCTGGTCAGCGTCTACCAGGAAGCGGTAGACAACAATGCCGACCTGGCAGCCGCCCGCGCCGACTATGGCGCCCGCCGCGAAGTGGTGCCCCAGGCCCGTGCCGGCCTGCTGCCGAACCTGTCGGCCGGCGCCGAAATGATGAACACCCGCACCAGGCTCGACGAACCCTCGGTCACCTCCAACCGCAGCGGCAACTCCTGGAGCGCCACCCTGGCCCAGCCGATTTTCCGCGCCGACCGCTGGTTCCAGTTGCAGGCCGCCGAGGCGGTCAACGAACAGGCAGCGCTGGAGCTGTCGGCCACCGAGCAGAACCTGATTCTGCAAAGTGCCGAAAGCTACTTCAGCGTGCTGCGCGCCCAGGACAGCCTGGCATCGACCAAGGCCGAGGAAGCCGCGTTCAAGCGCCAGCTCGACCAGTCCAACGAGCGTTTCGATGTGGGCCTTTCGGACAAGACCGATGTGCTGCAATCGCAGGCCAGCTATGACACGGCGCGGGCCAACCGGATCATCGCCGAGCGCCAGGTACAGGACGCCTTCGAGGCGCTGATCACCCTGACCAACCGCCAGTACAGCTCGCTTCAAGGCGTGGTGCACAGCCTGCCGGTGCAGGTGCCCACCCCCAATGATGCCAAGGCCTGGGTCGAGACCGCCGGGCGCCAGAACCTCAACCTGCTGGCCACCAACCACGCCGTCAGCGCCGCTGAAGAGACCCTGCGCCAGCGCAAGGCAGGGCATGCGCCCACCGTGGACGCGGTGGCGCGCTATCAGAAAGGTGACAACGATAGCCTGGGCTTTAGCAACCCGTCGCAGAATGGCGTGCGTTATGGCGGCGACGTCGAGCAGACCAGCGTCGGCTTGCAACTGAACATCCCGATCTACAGCGGCGGGCTGACCAGTTCACAGGTGCGCGAGGCCTATGCACGGCTGAGCCAGAGCGAGCAGCAGCGCGAGAGCCTGCGCCGCCAGGTGGTGGAGAACACCCGCAACCTGCACCGGGCGGTGAATACCGACGTCGAGCAGGTGCAGGCGCGCAAGCAGTCGATCATCTCCAACCAGAGTGCGCTGGAGGCGACCGAAATCGGTTACCAGGTGGGTACGCGCAACATCGTCGATGTCCTGGATGCCCAGCGCCAGCTGTACACCTCGGTGCGCGACTACAACAACAGCCGCTATGACTACATCCTCGACAACCTGCGCCTCAAACAGGCCGCCGGCACCCTCAGCCCGCAAGACTTGCAGGACCTGGGGCGTTACCTGAAAGCCGACTACAACCCCGACAAAGACTTCCTGCCACCCGACCTGGCGGCAGCAGCGGCAAAAAATTTCGAACGCAGGCCTTGAGCGTCATACGCATCGCGGGGCAAGCCCGCTCCCACAGGGGCCTGACATCTGTGGGAGCGGGCTTGCCCCGCGATGCTGTTTAGCGCAGAAGAGCCGCCACGCCATCGAGCAAGCGCTGCAACGCGCCTTGATTGGCCTGCATCACCGCCCTGCCCGCCTCGCCCATGCGCCGGGCATCCTGCGGCAACTCCACCAGCCGGCGCACCGCCTGGGCCAGCCCTTGGGCATCATCGACCTGCTGCAAGGCCCCGGCTTCGCGCAACATCGCGCTGATTTCGAGGAAGTTGAACACATGCGGCCCCATGATCACCGGCAATGCCAGCGCTGCCGGCTCCAGCGGGTTATGCCCGCCAGTGGCGACCAGGCTGCCGCCCACGAAGGCGATGTCGGCCAGCGCATACAAGAACAGCAGCTCGCCCATGGTATCGCCAAGCAGCACCTGGGTTTGCCCACCCACCGCGTGCGCGCTGGAGCGGCGTACGGTAACGAAGCGTTCGGCACACAGCGCATGCACGGCATTGAAACGTTCAGGGTGGCGCGGCACCAGAATCAGCAGCGCATCAGCATGCACTTCGAGCAACTGCCGGTGGGCCTCGAGAATCTGCGCATCCTCGCCGTCATGGGTACTGGCGGCGATCCACACCGGGCGCAGGCTGGCGCCCCACTGCTCGCGCAGCTCGCGGGCAGCGGGCAGCAACTGCGCATCCACCTTCAGGTCGAACTTGATCGAGCCGGTCACCTGCACGCAGTGCGGGCGCGCGCCAAGGCTGCGAAAACGCTCGGCCTCAGCTTCGGTCTGCACGGCAATCAGGCTCATTTGCTCAAGCATCGGCCGGGTCAGCCCGGCGAACCGCGCGTAGCCTCGGGCCGAGCGTTCGGAGAGTCGCGCATTGGCCAGCACCACCGGGATACCGCGCCTGGCGCACTGGTCGATGTGGTTGGGCCACAGCTCGGTCTCCATGATGATGCCCAGGCGCGGGCGCACATGGTCGAGAAAGCGCCCGGCCGCCCACGGTAAGTCATACGGCAGGTAGCAGTGCTGCACCCGTGGTTCGCCCGCGAACAGGGCCTGGATGCGCTCGGACCCGGTCGGGGTCATGCAGGTGAGGGTGATCGGCAAGTCTGGGTATTGCGCCAGCAGCGCGCGCACCATCGGCGCCGCCGCGATGCTCTCGCCCACCGACACCGCATGCACCCAGATACCGCCCTGGCGCAGCGCCGGCATGCGCCAGGCAAAGCGCTCGGCAATGCGCGCACGGTAGGCTGGTGCCTTGCGCCCACGCAGGAACAGGCGCAGCGCAACCAGCGGCAGGCCTAGGTGAAACAGCAGGGTATAAAGAGTTCTGTTCATGGCGGCGGAGTTTACCTGATCAGCTCCGCAGTACGCCTTACAGCAATGGCCAGGATTGGCCTAGAATGGCCGACTGCCACGGAGAATCCGCCTTGAACGCCTATATCTATCTGGCCATCGCCATTGTTGCCGAAGTCATCGCCACCGCCTCGATGAAAGCGGTAAAGGGCATCAGTACGCCGCTACCGCTGGTGCTGATGATCTGCGGCTACGCGGTCGCGTTCTGGATGCTGACCTTGGTGGTGCGCAGCATCCCGGTGGGTATCGCCTATGCCATCTGGTCGGGCCTGGGCATCGTGCTGATCAGCGTGGCCGCGCTGGTGATCTACGGGCAAAAGCTGGACCTGCCGGCGATGCTGGGCATGGCCATGATCGTCGGTGGGGTGGTGGTGATCCAGCTGTTCTCCAACAGCTCCGGGCACTGACCCAACGGGCAGCGGCGCCGCGCTGCTTGCCCGTGGTCACGACGGCAAACTCGCACAGCCTGTATACTGCGCACCTGTCCAAGCTTTCGAGGTGCACGCATGCCATCTGCCATTTCCACTGACGTGCTGATCGTCGGCGCCGGGGTCGCAGGCCTCTGGCTCAATGCCCGGCTGCGCCGCCAGGGCTATTCGACAGTACTGGTGGAGCGCGCAACCCTGGGCGGCGAGCAGACCATCAAGTCCCAAGGCATCATTCATGGCGGCACCAAGTACGCCCTGCACGGGGCGCTGACCGGCGCCTCCGAAGCCATTGCCGACATGCCCCGGCGCTGGCGCGAAGCGCTGGCCGGCAACGGCGAACTGGACCTGGGCAGCACCCGCCTGCTGTCCGACGCCCACTACCTGTGGTCCCCCGGCACCCTGGCCGGCAACCTCACCAGCTTCTTTGCCAGCAAGGCCGTGCGCGGCCGGGTCGACCAGGTCAAGGGCGAGCAACTACCGCCAGCCCTGCAAGACGGCCGCTTCAAGGGCAAGGTGTATCGCCTGGCAGAGCTGGTCATCGACGTGCCCACGCTGCTGGCCAACCTGGCACAACTGGCCGGCGACAGTTTGCTGGCCGGTGAACATATCGAGCCGCTGCACGATGCCGGCGAACTGGTCGGCCTGCGTGTCGATGGCCGCGAGATCCGCGCCCAGCGCGTGGTATTGAGCGCCGGCGGCGGCACCGAAGACCTGCTGCACGCCCTGGGCCTGACCCAGCCGGCCATGCAGCGCCGGCCATTGCACATGGTGCTGGCCAAAGGCCCTAACCTCAAACCCTTGTACGCCCATTGCCTGGGCGGCGGCCCCAAACCACGGGTCACTGTCACCACCCACCCGGCCGCAGACGGCCAATGGGTGTGGTACCTGGGCGGCGACCTGGCCGAGGCCGACGGCGTGGCCCGCGATGCAGCCGCGCAAATTGCCGCCGCCCAGAAGGAAATCGCCGGCCTGCTGCCGTGGGTCGATCAAAGCCTGGTGCGCTGGGCCACGCTGCGCGTCGAACGCGCCGAGCCTGCGCAATCTGGCCTGGTGCGCCCGGACAACGCGTTTCTGGCCGAGCAGCAGCGCCTGCTGGTGGGCTGGCCGACCAAACTGGCCCTGGCCCCGGACTTTGCCGACCGCGTGCTGGCGAGCTTCCAGCGCGACGGCATCCGCCCGCAGGCGCAGCCCGACCTCAGCGGCCTGCCACGCCCGGCCCTCGGCGTTGCGGCCTGGGAGCAACTGCTGCCATGAGCCTGCCAACCCTGCACGACCACCATCGCGCCCTAGGCAGCACCGGGCTGCGCGTGTCGCCACTGGGCCTGGGTACGGTGAAGCTTGGCCGCGACCAAGGCGTGAAATACCCCAACGGCTTTACCATCCCCGATGACGACGCCGCCCGCCTGCTGCTGGGCCAGGCCCGCGATATGGGTATCAACCTGCTCGACACCGCGCCCGCCTATGGTTTGAGCGAACAGCGCCTCGGCCCGCTGCTGCGCGGCCAGCGCGATGAATGGGTGATCGTCAGCAAGGTGGGCGAAGAATTCGACAGCGGCCTGTCGCACTTCGATTTCAGCGCAGCGCACACCCGGCGTTCGGTCGAGCGTAGCCTCAAGCGCCTTGAAACCGACCGTATCGAGCTGGTGCTGGTGCACTCCGATGGCAACGACCTGCACATTCTTGAGCAGGAAGCCGTGTATGAAACCCTCGCTGCGCTGAAGCAGGAAGGCAAGATTCTAGGCTATGGTTTCTCCGGCAAGACTGTCGCCGGGGGCCTCAAAGCCCTGCAGCAGGGCGACTGCGCCATGGTCACCTACAACCTCAACGAGCAAGCCGAGCGGCCGGTGCTGGACTACGCTGCCGAGCATGGCAAGGCAATCCTGGTGAAAAAGGCCCTGGCCAGCGGGCATGCGTGCCTGGCACCGGGCATCGACCCGGTGCAGGCCAGCTTCGAATTACTGTTTGCCCACCCCGGCGTGCACAGCGCCATCGTCGGCACCATCAACCCGGTGCACCTGGCCCATAACGTGGCCACCGTGGCGCGGATCCTCGGCCGGCGTTAAGCCGCGAGGCCCGGCCCAACAGGAGGAGGAGCTTTGTGGCGCGTACGCTGATCCGCAAGAACCCAAGCAACTTCAAAACCCTGGCGCTGCATGTCGAGGCCAGTGCCGATGGCCTGAGCTACCAGGGCGTCGGCATGCCGCAGAACTTCTCGCAAACCTTGCAGCGGCGCAAGGCGATCCAACTGCCGGACACCGAGCGGTTCGTGGTCGAACTGGCCAACCTTGGGGTTTCGGTCCGCCTGACCCTCAATTGGCAAGGCCGTGATTACTGGGTGCTGGTGCGCCAACGCCGCCAGGACCGGGGCGATGTGGTGCTGAAGCTGATTTCCGGCTACGTGCCCGCCCATGAGCTGAACCTGCCTCTGCTCACCGCCATTCAGGAGGTCGCCGAGGAATGCCTGCTGGAAACCCCCGAGGGCTGGCTGGGAGGGCGCTTCAACGACACCTGGCTGCCCACGCCCTACAGCGCGGCCCTGCACTACCGCGAAGCGCCGCCGTTCGTGCTGTCGCCGCAGTCTGGCGCGGCGCGGCCGGTGCAGTGCGCCAACCTGACACTGATGGAGCGGCCACGGGCTTATGTGCACCTGCCCACCGCCTCCTTGCAACTGATCTATGACCTGCGCCTGCAAGTGCCGCGCGATGCCCGGCCACTGAGCCTGTTCCATGTCGACGAACGGCTTGAAGGCAACCAACTGGTCGCCCGCCTGGACCGCAAGCGCCCCGACCTTTACCTGATGCCGCTACAGGACGGCCAGCCGCTACCTGAGCTGTACACGGTCAAAAAGGACCAGTTACAGCCGGCCAGCACGCGCGGCCTGTGGCTGGCCGAAAGCTTTGCCAGGCAGGAAGGCTGGGTGGTACGCGAGGAGCGCGTGCGCTGGAAGGACTGGCTCAAGCAGCAGGGCCTGGCCGAAAGCCCGCGCAAACCTGCCGGGCACCTGCAACGCTTCAGCGAAAAAGCCCGCGCATTGCTGCAACGGGCTCGCGCAAGCGTGCATAAAAAATAGCCGCTGCGCGAACGCGCAGCGAGTGGGTCAGTTCTTGCGGATTTTCTCGACGATAGCCGTGGTCGAGCTGTTTTCCACCAGCCCCAGCACTTTCACCGTGCCGCCATAGGCATTGACGATATCGGCGCCGACCACTTGGTCGATGCCATAGTCGCCGCCCTTGACCAGCACATCCGGCTTGACCTGGCGCAGCAGGTTTTCCGGGGTGTCCTCGCTGAAACTGATGACCCAGTCCACTGCACCCAGGCCGGCCAGCACGGCCATGCGCCGGTCAACGCTGTTGATCGGGCGGCCCGGCCCTTTCAGGCGGCTGACCGAAGCGTCATCGTTGATTGCAACGATCAGCCGGTCGCCTTGGGCACGGGCTTGCTCCAGGTAGGTAACATGCCCGGCATGCAGGATATCGAAGCAGCCATTGGTGAAGACGATCTTCTCGTTGTGCGCACGGGCATCGTCGATGGCCAGCAGCAGTTGCTCCAGGCCCAGCACACCACGCTCGGAGCCTTCTTCGCGCTGGATGGCGCGGCGCAGCTCCGGCGCGCTGATGGCGGCGGTACCGAGCTTGCCGACCACGATGCCTGCGGCCAGGTTGGCCAGCGCGACCGCATGGGGCAGGTCTTCGCCAGCAGCGATGGCGGCCGCCAGTGTAGAAATGACGGTATCACCGGCACCGGTCACATCGAACACTTCACGGGCACGGGCTGGCAGGTGCAAGGCCGGGTGGCCGGTGCGCAGCAGGGTCATGCCATGCTCGCCACGGGTGACCAGCACAGCGCCGAGGTCCAGCTCTTCGAGCAGGTTAAGGCCCTTGGCAACCAGTTCGGCCTCATCGGCGCAACGGCCAACGATGGTTTCGAACTCGCTCAGGTTCGGGGTGATCAGGCTGGCGCCACGGTAAATGGAAAAGTCGCGCCCCTTGGGGTCGGCCAGCACCGGGATGCCTTTGGCGCGCGCGGCTTCGATCAGCGACTGGTGGTTTTTCAGCGCACCTTTGCCGTAGTCCGACAGCACCAGCACCTTGACCCCGTCGAGCAATGCGTCCACCTCGGCGCCCAGCGACAGCGGGTCGGTAGCGAAAGGTTCTTCGAAGTCGATGCGCAGCAACTGCTGGTGGCGGCTCATCACCCGTAGCTTGACGATGGTTGGCTGGTGGGCGATGCGCTGGAACACCGAGCGCACGCCGGCAGCTTGCAGGCTGTTGGCCAGGCTGTCGGCAGCCTCGTCCTGGCCGGTGACGCCCACCAGCGCTGCGGGCGCGCCGAGGGCTGCAATATTGAGCGCAACGTTGGCCGCGCCGCCTGGACGGTCTTCGATCTGGTCGACCTTGACCACCGGCACCGGTGCTTCAGGCGATATGCGTGAAGTACCGCCATGCCAGTAGCGGTCGAGCATGACATCGCCGACCACCAGTACCGGAGCTTGATCGAAACGCGGCATGGACAACTTCATGGGCAACCCGAAATGAAAAAGTGAACAGGGGCAGGATATTAGCACAGCCGCCCAGAGATCGACCGACGCCCGTGGGCGCCGGCAGCAGGCTCCGGGCCAGCCGTGTCAGGTGAGATCGCCAGTACCTGGCTCGTCCAGGCCCATGGCGTGCAGGCGGGCATAGTAGCCATTCTGCGCCATGAGCTGGGCATGGCTGCCGCGCTCGACGATACGCCCCTGGTCCATGACCAGAATCAGGTCGGCCTTCTCGATGGTCGACAGGCGGTGAGCGATGACCAACGTGGTGCGGTCGCGCATCACCCGGTCCAGGGCGGCCTGGATGTGCCGCTCGGACTCGGTGTCCAGCGCCGAAGTTGCCTCGTCGAGAATCAGCAGTGGTGCATCCTTGAGCAACGCCCGGGCGATAGCCAGGCGCTGGCGCTGGCCACCAGACAGCAGCACGCCGTTCTCGCCCACCTGGGTGTCGAAACCGTGCGGCAACTGCTGGACGAACTCCTTGGCATAGGCCGCTTCGGCTGCGGCCTCGATAGCCTCGCGGGGCGCACCGGCCAGGTCGCCGTAGGCGATATTGTTGGCAATGGTGTCACTGAACAGGGTGACATGCTGGTTGACCTGGGCAATATGCCGGCGCAGGTTGAGCAGCTTGAAGTCCTCGACTTCGATGCCATCCAGCAAAATCTCTCCGGTGCTGTGGTGGTAAAACCGCGGGATCAGCGCCGCAAGCGTGGACTTGCCACTGCCCGAACGCCCCACCAGCGCAACCATCTGCCCAGGCTCCACAGTGAAATTGATATCGCTGAGTACCTGCCGGTCAGTCCCCGGGTAGGTGAAGCTGAGGTTGCGAACCTCAAGGCGGCCGGTCAGCGCGTCGCGCTCAACGGTGCCCTTGTCGATTTCCTGCTCTTCGTCCAGTTGCTCGAAGATGCTCTCGGCACCGGCCACGCCTTTCTGAATGGTCGAACTCACCTCCGACAACTGCCGGATAGGCTTGGGCAACAGCCCGGCCAGGGTGATGTAGGCAACCATGTCACCGGCAGAGGAATCGCCACGCAGGTAAAGCACCAGGAACATCAGGATGGCCATGGCGATGTAGATCACCAGTTGCAGCAGCGGCGTGTAGATGGCGCCGGTGCGGGTCATGCGCAACTGTTTGTCGGTATTGCTGCGGCTGGCCTTGAGGAACCGCTGGCTCTCGTAGACCTCGCCACCAAAGCTGCGCACCACACGGTAGCCCTGGATGGTTTCGGAAGCGACATGGGTGACATCGCCCATTGCCACCTGGATCTTCTTGCTCTGCTTGCGGAATTTCTTGCTGGCGGTACCGACCATCAGCGCAATCAGCGGCAGGATCGCGATCATCACCAGCGTCAGGCGCCAGTTCATCAGCAACAACGAGCCAAACAGGAAGATGACCGTCATGCCTTCGCGGATGACCACCTTGATGGCATCGGTTGCAGCACCGGTGACCATGGTCACGTTGAAGGTGATGCGCGAGATCAGGTGCCCGGAGTTGTTCTGGTCGAAATAACGGTTGGGCAGCGTGAGCAGGTTGTTGAACAGTTGCACGCGCAGGTCGTGGACCAGGCCAAGCGAGACCTTGGCCAGGAAGTAGTTACCCAGGTACGAGCCCAGGCCCTGCCAGGCGGCGATCAGGATGATCAGCACCGGGACGGTGTGCATCAATTGCATGTCGCGCAGGTAAGGGACGTTGGGGAACAGGCTGGCGGCCGGGTTGGACAGGCCGTCAACGAAGTACTTGAGGATGTAGCCAAGCATCGGCTGGGTCGAGGCGAAGATCAGAAAGCCCACGATACTCAGCAGGAACAGGCCGACATAGGGCCGCACATAGCCAAGCAGGCGGAAATAGATCTTCAGGCTCGATGGGCTGGAGGCGCCGCTGGATTCGGTCATGACAGGTGAGCAATCTGGAATGGGACGCAGACTTTAACACAGCTTGCCCGGAGCGCCGGCACACCATTGGGCAGCCCCGATGGGAGCGCATTCACGGGCAAGTTGCGCTACCATGGCCAACCTTTTTCGCCATCGATAATGACCATGCAACCGAGCTGTATCAAGACCGGCGCCGACCGCCTCTTCGACTCGATCTGCCTGTGGGTGTTGCCAGCAGGGCTGTTTTTGCTGCTGAGCGCGCTGTTTCTGCTGCCCGACCGTAGCCACATGCACAAGGCTTATTACGCCCTCTTCAGCGCACCCGCCCTGATCGCGCTGTGCCTGCGCCCAGGCGAATGGCGCCAGGTGCTGCGCGAACCACTGGTGCTGGTGTTCCTGGTGTTCGCAGGCTATGCGATCGTCAGTATTGCCTGGAGCGATACCGAGGATAGCGTCTCTGGCTTGATCAAGCGGCCGCTGCACATCTTCATGCTGTTCGCAGGCATGGCCCTGCTGTTGCGTCACCGCCTGGAGGCGCTGCAACCGGTCTTGATGGCGAGCGCCCTTGTCGCGCTGCTGCTTACCCTGCCACATCTGGTCGACTATTTCAGGTTCTACGCCCCCAAGCTTCGCCTTATAGGCGGTGGGGCACTGGACAACCCGCTGCTCAGCTCACACGTATTCGGTTTCTTCACCATTTACTGGCTGGCGCTGTGCATGACCAGCAAAGATCTGCGGGTACTGACCCTGAGCGCCTGCGCCTTGGGTGTGATGGGCCTCGTGGTGCTGGCCACCGGCTCGCGAACGCCGCTCGTGGCACTCACCGCCGCTGCGTTCTGGCTCGCCTTCCTGCACAGGGACCGCCGTTCGGCCTTGCTCGTGGGTGCCCTGCTGGTTGTAGCTATTGGTGCAGTTGTGATGTTTCCCCACATGGGGCTGAACCGCGGCGGCTCCTACCGCATCGAACTGTGGACCGCGGCACTGCAGCTGGTTGCCCAGCAGCCATGGCTCGGGCATGGCTATGACGCCCATCTGGCGCTGGACCTTGGCTTTCGCATCCCCTTCAGCGAGCCCCACAGCTTCCCGATCGGCACGCTCTACTATGTCGGCGTACTCGGCTTCCTGCCTTGGGCCGGCATGCTGCTTCTGGGCCTTTATAGCGGCTGGCGCAACCGCAGCCATCCGCTGTTCGTCCTGGCCTCGAGCCTGCTGGTGTATGGCATTGCTGCGGGCCTGACCGAAGGCGGCGGCATCATGTCCCGGCCCAAGGAGCACTGGTTCCTGCTGTGGATTCCCCTGGCCCTGCTCGCGGCCCTGAACATCGCCCAACGTAGCGGGCGTATCGCAACGCCCGCCCTGCGCGACCTGTCCCCGGCCCAAGCCGAGCAGTTGACCGCGGCTGCCAGCGTGATCGAACAGGATGGCCTCGGGCCGAAGGTCCTGCGCCTGGCAGACGGCAGCTTCCTCAAGCTGTTCCGCCGTCGCGCCTGGTACAGTTCGGGCTTCATCAACCCCTATGCGGCGCGCTTCGTGCGCAACAGCCAGCAATTGGCACAGCTGGGCTTCACCACCCCGACGATACTGGGCTTGTACCGGTTCACCGATGCCAGCACCGCCGTGCATTACCAGCCCTTGCCTGGCCAGACCCTGCGTGAGGCGCTGCAACAGAGCCCGTCGCCAGCACAGCGTCAGGCATTGGTACTGCGCTTTGGCAACTACCTGGCGCGCCTGCACGAACAGGGGGTGTATTTCCGCTCCCTGCACCTGGGCAACGTGCTGGTACACAACGACGCGTTTGCGCTGATCGACCTGGCCGACATGCGTATCCGGCCCAGCCCGCTGCCGCTCAAGCTGCGCCAACGCAACCTGCGCCATATGCAACGTTATCCCGAAGACAGCACCTGGTTGTTCGAGGAAAACACCGCGCAGTTGCTGCAAGGGTATGCCGAGCAGGCCAGCGCCAGTGCCACGGCGCGGGTTCAGCGCTGCATCAGTGCCGCTGGCAACGCCTGATCACCGCTGATTTGCGGCCACCCGTGCGGTGGCCGCAGGTCAACGCTTGCGCTGGCGGGCGTAGTCCAGAAAGGCCTGGATATCGGTATTGCAAAGCTTGCCCACCACTTCGCCAATCTCTTCCTGCGGCCACTCCCACCAGGCCGCAGCAAGCAGCTGTGCACGCACCTCTTCAGGGAAGCGCCACTTGACCACCTGGGCGGGGTTTCCAGCCACTACCGCATAAGGCGGCACGTCTCGGCTGACGACTGCCGAGGCAGCAACAACAGCGCCATGGCCGATGGTGACCCCGGACAGCAGCACGCAGCCGGAACACAACCACACGTCGCTACCCACTTCGACGTCGCCACGGCTGAAGGCGTAGCCGGGGATATCGCGCGCCTGCTCGAGCATCGCCGGAAACGGATAGGTGGTGACCCAGTCGACCCGATGATGGCCACCGAGGAATATCTGCACGCCCTCGGCTATGGAGCAGAACGCGCCGATGCGCAGGGTGGCGCCTTCCTGCCAGTCATGCACCAGCGGCACGCCATAGCTGCCAACCCCGAACGCGTAGTCGGGGTAGCGCGCCTTGAAACGCGCCTGGCCACGCTCAAGGTGGGGCAGTTTGCGAATGGCACGCTTGGCCTGCTTTTCACGGTAACGCTGCAACCAGCCCATGGCCTGCTCCGCTCAGTTTTTTTCCAGAGGCATGAACCACAAGCGCCCCAGGCCACGCCAGGTCTTGCGCGTAAAGGCGCTGAACGGAATCTGCGCAAGCAGTTCACGGGCCAAGGCGCGGTCACGGTTGGCGGTCTTGAGGAACATCGAGTTCAGCGCCTTGTACTTGACCTCTTCATAGCGAGGGTGGTCGCTGAACAGGGCATAGGTGCGCAGGATATTGTCGATCATGAAACGGTGGTTCTTGTACGAGTTGGTGGCGTGCTTGCGATAGCGCGCCATCACCACGCTCAACCCGTCGATGAAGTAACCCGCGTGGGTGACCTTCAACTCGATGAGCAAGTCTTCAAGGCGGATGCGCGGGTCGAAGCCGCCGACCTTTTCCAGGGCCTCGCGGCGGAACAGCAAGGTAGGGGCCGGCGGATAGGGCTTGCGCTCAAGGAACATGTCGTCGAAATCCAGGCGCCGGAACGGCACATCCCGGCGCTGCCGAGCCTCGGGGAACAACGCGCCGTCGGAATCGATCAATTCGATGTTGCCGGCGCAGATGCCCACCTCGGGCTTGTCGGCCATGTACTCGACCTGAATGGCGATGCGGTCCGGCATCATGATGTCGTCGGAACCGAACGGTGCGATCAGGCTGCCCTGGGCGCGGGCAATGGCCTCGTTGAGAGTGTGCGTAAGGCCCATGTTCTTCTGCACGCGAAAATCGAAGCCGTGCACGGCCTGCAGCCGCTGGATACGTTCGACGCTGTCGTCACTGGAGCCATCATCGACCACCAGCAATTCGATATTGCTGTAGGTCTGGTTGATGACACTGAGGATGCTTTCCTCAATGTAGGGCCCGTGGTTGTACGATGCGATGATCACCGTGACCAACGGTTGGGTAACACTCATGACAGCTCCTTCGGTGCAGCGTGCAGGCCTGACTCGATCAGCGCCAGATAGCGCTGGCGGAACTCTTCGATGTCGTGCTCATGCTTGAGGTAGTGGTAGGCCTGCTCGCCCTTGGCACGCAGAGATGCCGGGTCGAGGGCCAGGTAGGTGTCCAGCGCTGCGGTCAAGCCGGCCACATCGGCAGGCGCCACCGGTAGCCCGCCGGCACCTTCGATCAGCGGCAACATGGCAGGGACGCTGGAGGCGATAACCGGCAGATGGCCACTCATCCCTTCCAGCAATGCCAGACCAAGGCCTTCGGCCAACGACGGCATGGTCCAGATATCGAACGCGCGCACATATTGCAGGGCATTTTCCCTGAACCCCAGCAAATGGGCGCGCCCCGCCAGGCCGGCTTGCTCGATCTGCTGCTGCAACCGCGCCTGCTCTCGACCTGCGCCAATGATCGCCAGGTGAGTATCAGGGTACTTGTCCTTGAGCGCGGCAAACGCCTCGATCAGGTACGTGTGCCCCTTGATCGGCACCAGCCGCCCCAATGCCCCGATCAGGCGCACGTCGGCAGGCAGGCCCAGCTGTTGCCTGGCAGTCGGACGATCCAGTTGCAACGCCTCAGCCTGCTCGATATCGATGGCATTGGTGATGCCATGGGTGTTTTCAGCGGTGAAACCACAGTCGAGGTCGATCAGGTACTGCCTGACCGCAGGAGACACACCCACGAACTGCCAACGCTGATCGATCAGGCGCTGGGCCTGACGCCGACGGTAGACACGGTCGTACTCGCCGAACCCGTGGGAAATGCCGATACACAGCGGCACCTTCAGCCAGCGGTTGAGCTGCAGCAGCATGTTCACCGGCTTGAAGCGGTTGCAGATCACCACATCGAACTTTTCCCGCCGGCAAAACTGAAACAGCTGCCAGGAAGCCCTCAGGCGCATGCCCTTGAGGGCCTTGTCGGAAAACTCGAAATACACCGAACGGTCGGCACGGCTCACCGCATCGAGCGGGCCAGGGCGCCCTTTGAGGAAGGCCATGGTGGTTTCGAAACGATCAGCCGGCAGCGCCTTGAAAATCTGCTCGGCCAGGTCGGCGAAATCGTGGTGCTTGATG
Source organism: Pseudomonas sp. SWRI51 (assembly GCF_014268825.1). Lineage (NCBI taxonomy): Bacteria > Pseudomonadati > Pseudomonadota > Gammaproteobacteria > Pseudomonadales > Pseudomonadaceae > Pseudomonas > Pseudomonas sp. SWRI51. The sequence continues at coordinate 21,092 of NZ_JABWRG010000067.1, forward strand.
TTGTAGTCAGGCTGCAATTGCAGGACCTTGAAACGCTGCTTCATAGTTCTTCCTGATGAAACCCGTTCTCGCTGATGACCCAGGCGCTGGCGCCCGCGACTTGCTGCAGGTGTTGCGGGTCAGGCTTGAGGTTGGCCCATTCGTTGCGCTTCCAGCAAACAAAATGGAAGTACGGAAACTCCTGCTTGCCATCCAGATCATTGGTCAAGCGCCCGCCGCGCCAGAACCAGCGCCGCGGGAAGTTCGACGTGCCATCCTGCCACGCAATACAGCCGCCAGGGGTGCTGAACGCTTCCTTGAACTCACTGCGCCGACGCAGCGGGTACAGCTTGCCCAGCAGGTTGAACACAGGCTTGGGGAAGTTCTTGTGGCGCAGGAACACGCGGGTGAACGCGCCTTCATCCAGCGCGTGGTGCACCTGGTCGGTGAGCCGCCGGCGCCAGTCTTTCATGCGCATGAACAGCGAACGCTTGCACGGCGTGTTGCGCATCAGGCACAGGTGGCCAGCTACGCGGCGCTCGTGGGTGGAGAAGAAATCGTGGCGGGCCAGCCGCTCATTGGTGAAATACCCGCGCAGGTCGCCGTAGATCAGGTCGATGTCGCCGAACGCCCAAAAGTCATAGCCCTGCAGCCGGTCTTCATGGATGTAACCCAAGGCAGGCTTGAGGTCGCAGAGCTTGTAGGCCTGCGCGGGGGCGAAATCGATACCCAGACGTGCCGAGACCAATTGGCAGTAATCGGTGTAGCTGATGGCTTCGATGCGCACGTTGGCCGGCAGGTTGGCAGGCACGCCGCAGTCGCTGAACAGCAGCCAGTCGATGTCGGCGTTACGCCGGCAGCTTTCCAGAAACAGCGGCATCCAGAACGGCCATTGCCCGAAATAGGGAATGATGAACAGTATGCGTGGATTCGACGTTTTCAATAGAAACTCACCTAGGATGCAATCCTTACATCAGCTTTCGTGATTCAGTATCCAGAACAGCTCGTGTCGGCGTACTGCCTTGCGGAAGAACTCGTTCTCACCGTACGGCGAGCCACGACGCCCGGCAAGCCAGCGCTGGATAGCACGGCGCAAACGACGCTTGAACGGCTGCGGTGGCTGTAGATCGTGCATCATACCCAGCGCCATCGCCTTGTCGTGCTGGCGTGGCAGATCAAGTGACAGGCTGCAAGGGGCCCAGTCGCCCTGCTCATCCAGCATCGGCGGCAAGGCAATGCCTGCGCCGCTGTCGCCCATGGGCCACCGGTCGTTGTCATGCAGGTGGTTGGCGTAACCCAGCATCAGTTCAGGCTGCCAGTCCAGGCCTTGCAGCGCCTCGACCAGCGCCTGCCGAGCACAGACATGGTCCGGGTGCGGGTCTAGCGTGGGGTGCGGCATCACGATCACCTGGGGCCGGGCCTTCAGCAGCAGCGCGCGCAGGTCGGCCAACAGGTTGTTCCAGGTTGGCAGGCCGTCGTCACCGGGCAATTGCAGGCTGTTCAAGGCGCGAAATGGCCGGGTGTCGCAAAGGTCAGCCTCACGCGAGCCGATTGGCTGGTCGGGCGCGTCACGCATCGCCTGCAGCTGCAAGCAGAAGTAGCCCAGCTGTGCGCAGCGCTCCTGCGCCACGCCCGCCCAACGGGGTACTGCCAGGCTGTCCCATGCGCGCAGCCGGCCTTTCAGGCGGGCCGCTTGCGCTCGCCCAAGGCCCATCTGCTGATAATGCTCGGCTTCGATTTCACCCGCGGTGAGGGTGACGATCCACGCCTCGGCGGCCTGGCTGTATAGGCCATAGGCGGCGATTTCGGCATCGTCGGCGTGCGGAGCGATGACCATGACCCGCTTGCTGAGCAGGTCGGGCTGGCGCAGCACCCACAGCCGTGGCTCGCCGACCAGCCGGCAGAAGCGGCCGCGCACAGCCAGGCTGCCATCGCACAGCGCAGGCGCCAGGCCACTTAGGTTGAGAAAGCGCTTGCCGCGTACGCCGCGCTCGAAGACCTGCAGGTCATGCCCCCCGGCGCAGCTCAGGCGCACACCCGGGTCTAGCAGCCGCCCAAGCCAGGCGCAACGAAGGGTGACCTGCAAGACCAGGGTTTCATCACCGCCAAGTTGCAGGCCAGGCGCCTGCAGATGCCCATCCACCCACGCCACGCCAACCTGTTCGCTGCCTGCCGGGAAGCGATAGGCATAGTCCTGAGTGGCGGCGTAGAACAGGTGGTCAGCGAACCACGCCTCGTGGGCGACCCACAGCAGCGGCAGCAACAGCAGGGGCAACCACCACCAGGTCGCCGCTCCGATCAGCACCAGCGCAACCAACCCCACCAGCACGCCGATGCGCTTGTTACGCCGATGGCGCCTGAGCAGCGCCTGCTTGCGATTCATGACTGGAACACTGGCACTGGATGGCACCAGCGCTCTTTGTACTCGCGGTCGGCACGGCCGAACGAGAAGCGCAGGGCCTTGCCCCGCGCGTGGGCGTCTTCCCAAGCGGCCTGCGTGTTCAGGAAACTCAACACGCTGCCAGGGCTGAAGGCGCGAGTCTCGGGGTCTACACCCCCATTGACGTACTCCACGCTGATCCACTCTGGGGCTTCAACTCGGTAAACCAGTTGAATCGCAATCGGCGCGTCTTCGAGAAACACCACCGAACCGATCAGCAACGACTGCAACGCCTCAAGCACCTCCGCCAGCCGCTCGCCACCCACCGCAGGAAAGCCCCAGCGGCGCTGAAACAGGTCGCAATACATGCTGGCAATCTGCGCTGGCGCAAACTCGCTGACCGGTCGCACCACGCCCCCGGCCTCCTCCAGCAGGCGCAACTCGCGGCGCTGGTTGTAACGGAATTTCTTCGAAAGCGCCTCGTGCGGGCGCGCCATGGCCAGTTGCTCAGGCTGGGGCCGGAGCCCGGCGAAGCGGCCCTCGCTCAGCTCGCAGAGGTAGCGCCCAGCATGGCGTAGCGGCGCCCCTGCACCCGTTGCGGCAGGCAGAATGATCTCGGCGTTGCCCAGGTCGAACAGGCCTTTCTTGCCATGACGCTTGAGGACGTCCTTGGACAGCGCGATATGCCGCCCCCAAACGGGTACTGCGGCCTGCAATTCACCGTTTTGCGACCAACCCAGGTAGCGCACCGGAATCTGCGCAAGCTCGGCAAGCGTCTCGATCACCAGCGGATGGGTGGCGACACTGCCGCCAAAACGATCCCACGCCTGGCGATAGGCAAGCGCATCGATCACCTGCCAGCCGCGTTCGCGCCAGGCTTGAAGGTAATTGAGCATCAGGCCTGCGCTCCCAGTTCACGCACATGCGGCAACTGCCAGAAGGTGTCACGTACCGCCTGATCGCTGAACCGCTCATTGAGCCGCTGCAGCATGTGCTGCGCGCAGGCTGTGCGTTGCTCATCGGCCAACCCGGCCAAGTGCTGCAGGCCTTGGGCCAACTGCGCTGCGTCGCCCAGCGGGAACAGCACGCCGACGCCTTCAACCACCTCGCGGGCACCGCCGCAGGCCGTAGCCAGCACTGGCACGCCAGCAACCATGGCTTCGAGCAGAACCATGCCGAACGGCTCGTGATCCGAGCTCAAGGCGAACACGTCGAAAGCCTGGAAGTACCGCCGCGCATCCGCTACCTGGCCGACGAAATCCACACTGGAATCGATGCCAAGTTCTGCGGCAAGTGCTTTGAGCCTGGCCTCAAGGTGCCCCTTGCCAAGAATGGCCAGGCGAGCACCGCTGGGTAGCCCGGGCAATGCCTGGGCAAAACCACGCAGCAAAGTTGCCTGGTCCTTGTCCGGGTGCAGGCGGCCGACGTTGCCGACCACCCACGCCTGCGCCGGCAGGCCCAACGCTTCACGCGCCTGCGCACGCGGCACAAGGCTGGCCTTGAGCGCCTGCACATCGATGCGGTTGTAGAGGGTCTGGATACGCTCGGCAGGCCACTGCGCCAGGCAACGGCGCATGTCGTCGCGCACCGCATCGGAAACACCGAGCAGGCTCAGGCGCTTGCGAAACAGGTTGGCGAACAGCTGCCGGCCTTTGCGCGCGTAGTCCCCGAAGGCGTGGTGCACCCCGATTACCTGCAGTTTGGTAGCCAGCAAGGCGACGTAGATCGGCTTGGCACGGTGGGCGATGCAGAAGCTGAAATGACGCTGCGCGGCAATTTTGCGCAGCGCGGCAATCGCCCCCAGCTTGAGGCCGCGCACAGCGGCCGAGCTGAACTGCATGAACAGCACTTCGTCGCTGGCGCAGCCTGCGGCTACCTGTGGGTCCGCGGCGCCGGTCAGGAACACGGTGGTGACCTTGTAGCCGCTACCCTGGAACAGGCTGGCATATTGACGGGCGCAGTCGAGAAACGGCCCGTCATAGCTATGACAGAACTGCAAGACCCGCGCTTCAGAGCGGTTGGTCATAAGCCGCCGCGCCGTCCTTGACTACCAGGATGTCTTCCATGATCAGGTATTGCAGGTCCGAGCCGAAGAACATGTTCAGCGCGTCGGTAGGCGAGCAGATCATCGGCTCGCCACGGCGGTTCAGCGAGGTGTTCAGCGACACACCGTTGCCGGTCAGCACTTCCAGCGCTTTCATCATGTCGTAGTAGCGCGGGTTGTACTCGCGCTTGAGCACCTGGGCGCGGGACGTGCCGTCTTCGTGAACCACTTCGGGCACACGGGTTTTCCATTCTTCGGACACTTCGAAGGTGAAGGTCATGAACGGGGCCGGGTGATCGATCTTGATCATCTGCGGCGCGACGGTGTCGAGCATCGACGGGCAGAAAGGCCTCCAACGCTCGCGGAACTTGATCTGGTGGTTGATGCGGTCGGCTACGCCGGCAACGCTTGGGCAGCCGATGATCGAACGACCACCCAGCGCACGCGGGCCGAACTCCATGCGGCCCTGGAACCAGGCCACCGGGTTGCCATCGACCATGATCTTGGCGATTTGCTCCGGCATGTTGTCGAGCTTGCGCCATTTTGGCTGGCTCGGGTGACGGGCGCAGGCCGCGATCACGTCTTCGTTGGAGTACGCAGGGCCGAGGTAGACGTGTTCCATCTTCTCGACCGGCACGCCACGGGCGTGGGACACATAGGCCGCAGCACCCACCGCGGTCCCGGCGTCGCCGGAAGCCGGCTGGACGAACAGCTCCTTGACGTCCGGGCGGGCGATGATCTTCTGGTTCAGCTTGACGTTCAACGCGCAGCCGCCGGCGAAGGCCAGCTTGCCGGTTTCGCGCAGGGTGTCGCCCAGGTAATGGTCGATCATCTGCAGGGCGAGCTTTTCGAACAGCGCCTGCATGCTGGCGGCGTAATGGATGTACGGCTCGTCAGCGATGTCGCCTTCGCGTTTCGGGCCCAGCCACTCGATCAGCTTGGGCGAGAAGTAGAAGCCCTTGCCCTTCTCTTTATAGCGGCGCAGGCCAATCACGTTGGCGTACTCGGTGTTGATCACCAGTTCGCCGTTTTCAAAGCTGGCCAGGCGCGAGAAGTCGTATTTGCTGGCATCGCCGTAGGGCGCCATGCCCATGACCTTGAATTCGCCGTCGAGCATCTCGAAACCGAGAAACTCGGTGATAGCACCGTACAGGCCGCCGAGCGAGTCAGGGTCGAAGAATTCCTTGATCTTGTGGATCTTGCCGTTTTCGCCGTAGCCGAAGAAGGTCGTGGCGTACTCGCCCTTGCCATCGATGCCCAGGATTGCGGTCTTTTCCTTGAAGCCCGAGCAGTGGTACGCGCTGGAGGCGTGGGCCAAGTGGTGCTCGACCGGCTCGATCTTGACTTTTTTCGGGTCAAAGCCCAGTTGCTCAAGGCACCAGACAATCTTGTTGCGGTAGCGCTTATAACGGCGGTTACCCATCAGCAACGCATCAAGGGCGCGGTCCGGGGCGTACCAGTAGCGCTTGGCATAGTGCCAGCGCGCCTTGCCGAACAGGCTGATCGGGGCGAACGGAATGGCCACCACGTCAACGTCGGACGGCTTGATGCCGGCCTGCTCAAGGCAGAACTTTGCCGACTCGTAAGGCATGCGGTTCTTCGCATGTTTGTCACGCACGAAGCGCTCTTCTTCGGCGGCGGCAATCAGTTTGCCGTCGATGTACAGGGCCGCGGAAGGGTCATGGCTAAGGGCGCCGGACAGGCCAAGAATCGTCAGTGCCAAGGGTCTAGCCTCTCAATTCGATAGAAGTGCGCCACCGGCCTCTGGGGTGGGTGACGGCTAAAGGGGCGGGATTATAACGCAAACATCGCCGGGCGCGATGAACAGACGCAGGAGCGGGCTTGCCCCGCGATGGCGGCATCTGCAGCACCATCGCGGGGCAAGCCCGCTCCCACATAGCT
>NZ_JABWRG010000068.1:0-26890 GCF_014268825.1 Pseudomonas sp. SWRI51
GGGCCAACTCTCGAAATTGCGACTGTGCGCGGTCCCTGTGGGAGATTCTATGGTTTTGTACGAGCGTGTTCTCGCCACAACTACCTGTCATTTCCCACAGGACTGGGCCCAACCAGCAATGTTGCGGTTGAGCAGGGCCTGCGATGAGGCAGCCCCCGGTTTGCTCAGACCACGCCTTGCGCCAGCATGGCATCGGCGACTTTCACGAAGCCTGCGATATTCGCGCCCTTGACGTAGTTCACCGAACCATCGGCCTCTTGGCCGTAATGCACGCAAGCATGGTGAATGGACTGCATGATGTGGTGCAGCTTGCTGTCCACTTCGCCATCGGTCCACAACAGGCGCATGGCGTTCTGCGACATCTCAAGGCCCGACACCGCCACGCCACCGGCGTTGGACGCCTTGCCCGGCGCGTACAGAATGCCCGCCTCGATGAACAGGTCCACCGCATCCAGCGTGGTCGGCATGTTGGCGCCTTCGGCCACGCAAATGCAGCCGTTGCCTAGCAAGGTGCGCGCGTCTTCGGCATTGAGCTCGTTCTGCGTCGCGCAGGGCAGCGCGATGTCGCAGGCCAGGCTCCACGGCGTCTGGCCTTTGCGGAACTCCAGGCCAAACTGCGCGGCCAGCTCGCTGAGGCGGCCGCGCTTGACGTTTTTGAGCTGCATCAGCGCATCCCACTGGCCATCATTCAGGCCAGCTTCGCAGTACAGCGTACCTTCGGAGTCGGACAGCGAAATCACCTTGCCGCCCAAGTCCATGACCTTGCGCGCAGCGTACTGGGCAACGTTGCCCGAGCCCGAAATGGCCACGCGGCGGCCGTCGATACGCAGGCTTTTGCGCTTGAGCATTTCTTCGGCGAAGTACACGCAGCCGTAGCCGGTGGCTTCCGGGCGGATCAGGCTGCCGCCGTAGGTCATGCCCTTGCCGGTCAGCACCGAGGTGAACTGGTTGGCCAGGCGCTTGTACTGGCCGAACATGTAGCCGATCTCGCGCGCGCCCACACCGATGTCACCGGCCGGTACGTCGCAGTCGGCGCCAATGTGGCGGTACAGCTCGCTCATGAACGCCTGGCAGAAGCGCATCACTTCAGCGTCGCTCTTGCCCTTTGGATCGAAGTCCGAGCCACCTTTGCCGCCGCCCATGGGCAGCGAGGTCAGCGAGTTCTTGAACACCTGCTCGAAGGCCAGGAACTTGAGTACGCTCAAGGTCACCGACGGATGGAAGCGCAGGCCGCCTTTGTAAGGGCCAATGGCGCTGTTCATCTGGATACGGTAGCCGCGGTTGACCTGCACCTTGCCCTGGTCATCCACCCACGAAACGCGGAACAACACTGCACGCTCAGGCTCGACCATGCGTTCGAGAATCCCGGCTTGCAGGTACTGTGGGTTGGCTTCGAGGAAGGGCCAGAGGGTACGCAGCACCTCCTCCACTGCCTGGTGGAATTCGGGCTGGGCCGGGTCGCGCTGTTGCAGGCGGGCCAGGAAACTGTCGACGGATTCGATCATGGTAGACGTCTCACCAAAGAGGGATTGTTTATTGGTTTTTTCTGAAATGTACCAAGAAGCAAACGCACTGCAACAGGGCGAAATGTCGTTTTTTTGAAATTATTTGGTGCGTTTTATATAAATGTATACAAAATACCCATTGATTTGCCGGCGCAAAACGAAAATGCAGGCACAAAAATGGGGCCACTAGGGGCCCCATTTCTGTGCGTCTGAACCCGCCTTACTGGGCGAGTTTCTTGTGACGGACGCGGTGCGGCTGGGCAGCAGCGTCGCCCAGGCGTTTTTTGCGGTCGGCTTCGTACTCGGTGTAGTTACCTTCGAAGAACAACACGCTGGAATCGTCTTCGTACGCCAGGATGTGGGTGGCCACACGGTCAAGGAACCACCGGTCGTGGGAAATCACGATGGCGGCGCCCGGGAAGTCCAGCAGGGCTTCCTCCAGCGAACGCAGGGTTTCGACGTCGAGGTCGTTGGACGGTTCGTCGAGCAGCAGGACGTTGCCGCCCTCCTTGAGGGTCAGTGCCAGGTGCAGACGGCCACGCTCACCACCGGAGAGGTCCTTGACGAACTTCTGCTGGTCGCCACCCTTGAAGTTGAAGCGGCCCACGTAGGTGCGCGACGGGATCTCGTAGTTGCCGATGCGGATCTGGTCGGAACCATCGGAAATCTGCTGGAACACCGTCTTGCTGCCGTCGAGGTCTTCGCGGCTCTGGTCAACACACGCCAGTTGCACGGTTTCGCCAATCTCGATGCTGCCCGAGTCTGGCTGTTCCTTGCCCATCAGCATGCGGAACAGGGTCGATTTACCGGCACCGTTACCACCGATTACGCCGACGATGGCGCCTTTTGGCATGGCGAACGACAGGTTGTCGATCAGTACGCGATCGCCGTAGCCCTTGGTAACGTTCTTGAATTCGATGACCTTGTCACCCAGGCGCGGGCCGGCCGGGATGTAGATTTCATTGGTTTCAGAACGTTTCTGGAATTCCTGCGATTGCATTTCTTCGAAGCGCTGCAGACGAGCCTTGGATTTGGACTGGCGGGCCTTGGCGCCTTTGCGCACCCACTCCAGTTCCTCTTTCATGGCCTTCTCATGGGCGCTCTGCTGCTTGGACTCTTGCGCCAGTCGGTCCGACTTGGCCTCCAGCCAGCCCGAGTAGTTGCCTTCGTATGGAATGCCGGCGCCGCGGTCCAGTTCGAGGATCCAGCCGGCGACGTTGTCGAGGAAGTAACGGTCGTGGGTAATCGCTACCACGGTGCCGGGGAAATCGTGCAGGAAGCGCTCAAGCCAGGCTACCGAGTCGGCATCCAGGTGGTTGGTCGGTTCGTCCAGCAGCAGCATGTCGGGGGCCGACAGCAGCAGGCGGCACAGGGCAACACGGCGTTTTTCACCGCCCGAGAGGTGTTCGATCTTGGCATCCCAGGCCGGCAGGCGCAGGGCATCGGCAGCAACGTCCAGCTGGCGCTCGAGGTTGTGGCCATCGGCGGCTTGCAGGATGGCTTCGAGCTTGGCCTGTTCGGCGGCCAGCTTGTCGAAGTCGGCATCAGGGTCGGCGTAGGCTGCGTAGACTTCGTCCAGGCGCGCCTGGGCGTCCTTGATGACGCTGACCGCTTCTTCGACCACTTCACGCACGGTCTTGGTGGGGTCGAGTTGCGGCTCCTGGGGCAGGTAGCCGACGTTGATGTCCGGCATCGGGCGGGCTTCGCCGTCGAACTCTTTGTCGACGCCAGCCATGATGCGCAGCAGGGTCGATTTACCCGCGCCGTTCAGGCCGAGCACGCCGATCTTGGCGCCGGGGAAGAACGACAGGGAAATATTCTTGAGAATTTCACGCTTCGGCGGCACGACCTTGCTCAGCCGATGCATGGTGTAGACGTATTGAGCCAAAACCAAGCCCTCTATCAAATAGGTAAAGACATCGACGTACGCCCGCGGCGGTTGCCCGGGGGATGTGTTTACGGGGTGTCAGTGAACAAAGTGGGCCATTCTACGCCAAGTCGGGGCATTGCACAGATGGGGTAGATGGCAGGCGGGCCGTCAGGCCCTGTAAGGCCCGGGCCCACCCTGCAGGCTGTATCAGACGTGCGCCTGGCGTTTCTTGCCACGCGGCAGACGGCTACGGCCCGGCTGCTCGCCCAGGCGCGCAGCCCAGGCCGACTTGACGCAAAAACCGCCACTGCGGGCCGGCGGTTGCGCAGCTTTTTCGGCCGGCTTGCTGGCCACAGCCGCCGGCTTGACCACAACTGCAGGCCTGGCCGGCGCGGCCACAGCCACTTCGCTGACAACCGCTGCGGCCATTTTCGCGGCCTTGGCCGACTCGCGCAGCTCGGCCAGCGACGGCGTCTTGTTGACGGCGACGGCCTCAGGCTTGGCCAGCGAACGTTGGCAGGTCTTGCACGACACGCCCTCGGCCAGGGCGGTGCTGACCAGCTTGTCACTGCTGCGCCCGCAGGCGGATTCAAGCCCATTGATGGAATAGTGGGTAACCAAAACCGTACTTCTCCGATGCGTTGACTATTGAAGCGGCCGGCATTCTCGCACAGCTGGCAGGGGCTTGCCGAACAGGCCGGGCAGGATGGCCGCACCGCCCATCGCCAAGCCGGCTGGCACTTTGCCACAATTGCAGGCATGCTAGCCGCCTTCAAATGTGCAGCTTATAGTGCGCCGGCCATACGCCAGGCCACGGCATGCGCCGTGCATGGAACCCCTGCCATCGCCAGCCCAATCGCAGGACCAACGCTTGACCAATCTGACGCAAATGCCCCCTCTGCGCCCTGCTGCCGCCCACGCGGTCGGCTCACACCTGCGCGGTTCGCTGAAGGGCGCACTGGCCCTGCTGGCCTTGGTTTTGCTGGCCCTGTTGCTGTGGCAACTGGTCACCCAGTACCGCCACACCCAGAATGACCTGCGCCAGCAAAGCGTGGCCACCAGCGCCGAACTTGCCGACCATCTTGGCCTGAACATGTCGCTCAAGGCCCAGCAGGCGTTGAATCTGGTGCAGGCCTACGTCAAACCACCGGCGTCCAGCGCGTTACCCAATTTGCTCGAAACCTTGCAGACGCGCCTGCCTAGCCTGCGCGATCTGGCCTGGATGGATACCAGCGGGCGCTTGCTCAGCGACACCCTGGCCGGCAGCCCCGACCGTCAGTTGATTGACGAAATGCGCCAGTTGAACCAGGGCCATGCGTTCTTTTTCTCCAACAGCCCCGACAACCAGCGCATCTACCTGCTGCTGCGCCAGACCGCAGAGCAGGACCGTGGTTACTGGCTGCTGCGCCTGAGCACCGACTACTACGAGGAACTCACCCAGCACCTGGACGGCTCCGGCCAGCCGCTGTGGCTGCTGGAAAACAGCCGCGATGGCGAGGTCATCGAACGCCACGGGCCAACCGCCACCAGCGGCGAGCCGTTGCAAAGCGTGATGCTGGCGTTTCTCGACCACAGCAACTGGCAGCTACGCGGGTTGTTCGACGAAGGCCTGGCACGTGGCAAGTTGCTTCCGGCACTGGTTGGCAAGTGCCTGCTGGCCTTGTTCTGCGCCCTGCTGCCGGTGCTGGCGCTGATCAATATGCGCAGGCGCCAGCGCGCCCTGCAGGAAGACCGTCGGCGCTATCAGGAAATCTTCGAAGGCACGGGCGTTGCCCTGTGCGTGCTTGACCTTTCCAGCCTGCCCGGCCAGCTCGACCGCTACCACCTGCGCAATCTTGCTGCACTCAAGCAGAGCCTGGCGCTGGACGCCAACCTGCGCCGCTCACTGTTGCAAGAGCTGAAGATCACCGAAATCAACCAGGTAGCCCGCCAGTTGCTCAATGTCGACTGCCACGCAGGCGCCTGGCAGCGCCTGATCGACGGCAGCGGCGATGGCCGCGACAGTGTCGGCATGCAACTGATCGATGCGCTGCTCGAAGGCCGCAGCCAGCTTGAGCTGGAAGTGCGTTTGCAGGCCCCGCAGGGCGACGAGTTGCACCTGTGGCTGATGGTGCGCATGCCGCAGCAGCGGCGCGACTATCAGGCGGTGATCCTCAGCATCAGCGACATCACCAGCCGCAAGCGGGTCGAGTTGTCGCTGCTCGAACGTGAGAGCTTCTGGTCGGATGTGGTGCGCACCGTGCCGGACCAGTTGTATGTGCAAGATGTGCACAGCCAGCGCATGATCTTCAGCAACCGTCACCTCGGCCAGACCCTGGGCTACGACCGCGCGGAGCTTGCGCAAATGGGCGAGCGTTTCTGGGAGCTGCTGCTGCACCCCGAGGATGCCGAGCACTACAACGCCTTGCGCCAACAGCAGCTGGACAGCAGCTACGGCGACTCGCTGCACTGCCAACTGCGCTTCCGCCACCGCGATGGCCGCTGGCGCTGCTACGACATTCGCGAACAGGTGCTGACCCGCGATGGCGATGGCCAGGTGCAGCGCATCATCGGCGTGGGCAAGGACGTCACGGTGCAGATCGAGGCCAGTGCCTCGCTGCGCGACAGCGAACAACGCTACCGCATGCTCGCCGAAAGCATCAGCGACGTGATCTTCTCCACCGACAGCAAGCTGCAACTGAACTACGTCAGCCCCTCGGTACAGGCCGTGCTGGGCTACCAGGCGGACTGGATCTTTGCCCACGGCTGGCAGTCGATCGTCGCCAACCCGGCACAACTTACCGGTGTCTACGCACTGATGGAGCGGGTCAGCAAGGCGCTGGGCGACAGCGAGCAACTGGCCAGCCTGCGCACCACCCTGCCGACGCAGTTGTTCCTGTTCGACTGCATGCGTGCAGACGGTCGCAAGATCCCCATCGAGCTGCGTCTGGTGCTGGTCTGGGACGAACACGAACACTTCGAGGGTGTTCTGGGGGTGGGCCGTGATATCAGTCAGCAGCGCCGCGCCGAGAAAGACCTGCGCATGGCGGCGACGGTATTCGAGCACTCGACCTCGGCCATTCTCATCACCGACCCAGCCGGTTACATCGTCCAGGCCAACGAGGCATTCAGCCGCGTCAGTGGCTACGCCGTGGCCGAGGTGCTCGACCAGTTGCCGGGCATGCTCACCGTGGCAGACCAGCAGGACGCGCACCTGGGTTATATCCTCAAGCAGCTCAACCAGCGCGGCAGTTGGGAGGGCGAGGTGTTCCTCAAGCGCCGCAACGGCGAGCACTACCCGGCCTGGGTCGGCATAACCGCCGTGCTCGACGACGAAGGCGACCTGGCCAGCTACGTGTGCTTCTTCACCGACATCAGCGAACGCAAGGCCAGCGAGCAACGCATCCACCGCCTGGCCTACTACGACGCCCTCACCCACCTGCCTAACCGCACGCTGTTCCAGGACCGCCTGTACAACGCCTTGCAGCAAGCCGAGCGGCAGAAGGCCTGGGTGGTGCTGATGTTCCTCGACCTGGACCGTTTCAAGCCGATCAACGACTCCCTCGGCCACGCCGCCGGCGACCGCATGCTCAAGGACATGGCCGAACGCCTGCTGGGCTGTGTCGATGGCGACGATACGGTCGCGCGCATGGGCGGCGACGAGTTCACCTTGCTGCTACAGCCGCGTGCCACCCGCGAACAGGCGCTCAACCGCGCCATTCATGTGGCCGAGAACATCCTTGCCCGGCTGGTCACGCCGTTCGTGCTGGAAAACCGCGAGTTCTTCGTCACCGCCAGTATCGGCATCGCGCTCAGCCCGCAGGATGGCAGCGAGCTGAGCCAACTGATGAAAAACGCAGACACCGCCATGTACCACGCCAAGGAGCGCGGCAAGAACAACTTCCAGTTCTATCAGGCCGACATGAACGCCAGCGCCCTGGAGCGCCTGGAGCTGGAAAGCGACCTGCGCCATGCGCTGGAGCAGAACGAGTTCATTCTGTATTACCAACCGCAGTTCAGCGGTGACGGCAAGCGCCTGACCGGCGCCGAGGCGCTGCTGCGCTGGCGCCACCCGACCCGCGGCCTGGTGCCGCCGGGCGAGTTCATCCCGGTGATCGAAGAGCTGGGCCTGGTGGTGGATATCGGCGACTGGGTGCTGCACGAGGCCAGCCGCCAGCTCAAGGTGTGGCACCAGCAGAAGGTGCGGGTACCGAAAGTGTCGGTGAACATTTCGGCGCGGCAGTTCTCCGATGGCCAGTTGGGCACGCGCATCGCCAACATCCTCGAAGAAACCGGCCTGCCGCCGGCGTGCCTTGAGCTGGAACTGACCGAAAGCATCCTGATGCGTGAAGTCAACGAGGCCATGCATATTCTCGACAGCCTGAAAAACCTCGGCCTGAGCATCGCGGTCGATGACTTTGGTACCGGCTATTCCTCGCTCAACTACCTCAAACAGTTCCCGATCGATGTATTGAAGATCGACCGGACCTTCGTCGACGGCTTGCCCTCGGGCGAGCAGGACGCACAGATCGCCCGGGCCATTATCGCCATGGCCCACAGCCTGAACCTTGCGGTAATCGCCGAAGGTGTCGAAACCCACGAGCAGCTTGAGTTCCTGCGCGAGCACGGCTGTGACGAGGTGCAAGGCTACCTGTTCGGGCGGCCGATGCCGGCCAACCAGTTCGAGGCGCAGTTCAGCAACGAGACGTTGTTCATGTTCCAGTGAGGCAGGCAGGTTGTTGTCGAGCACCTCGCCGGGGCCGCTTTGCGGCCCTTTCGCGGCACCAGGCCGCGCCTACGCAGGCGTGCGTGAAAGCGGACTCCGAAGTCAACTCCAGCCCAGTCCCGACGCGGCCTGCAACATGAACCCCTTTGGTCCGCGACTTGATGCCACTTCATATGCCAGGCGCGAATCAATCGGTTAGAATGCCCCCCCAATTAAGCCCGATCCTTGAGGACCGCCATGTTCAGCCGTGATTTGACCATTGCCAAGTACGACGCCGAGCTTTTCGAAGCCATGCAGCAAGAAGCTCTGCGCCAGGAAGAGCATATCGAGCTGATCGCTTCGGAAAACTACACTAGCCCAGCCGTCATGGAAGCCCAGGGTTCGGTACTGACCAACAAGTACGCCGAAGGCTACCCAGGCAAGCGTTACTACGGCGGCTGCGAATACGTCGACGTGGTCGAGCAACTGGCCATCGACCGCGCCAAAGAGCTGTTCGGCGCCGATTACGCCAACGTTCAGCCACACGCCGGTTCCCAGGCCAACGCTGCGGTCTACCTGGCCCTGCTGTCGGCCGGCGACACCATCCTGGGCATGAGCCTGGCCCACGGCGGCCACCTCACCCACGGCGCTTCGGTCAGCTCGTCGGGCAAGCTGTACAACGCTGTGCAGTACGGCATCGACGGCAACGGCCTGATCGACTACGACGAAGTCGAGCGCCTGGCTGTCGAGCACAAGCCAAAAATGATCGTTGCCGGCTTCTCGGCCTACTCGCAAGTGCTGGACTTCCCACGCTTCCGCGCAATCGCCGACAAAGTTGGTGCCTACCTGTTCGTCGACATGGCCCACGTCGCTGGCCTGGTTGCTGCTGGCGTCTACCCGAACCCGGTGCCATTCGCCGACGTGGTCACCACCACCACCCACAAGACCCTGCGCGGTCCACGTGGCGGCCTGATCCTGGCCCGTGCCAACGCCGACATCGAGAAGAAGCTCAACTCGGCAGTCTTCCCAGGCGCCCAGGGCGGCCCGCTGGAGCACGTCATTGCCGCCAAGGCGATCTGCTTCAAGGAGGCGCTGCAGCCTGAGTTCAAGGCCTACCAGCAACAAGTGGTGAAAAACGCCCAGGCCATGGCCGAAGTGTTCATCGAGCGTGGCTTCGACGTGGTGTCCGGCGGCACCCAGAACCACCTGTTCCTGCTCTCGCTGATCAAGCAGGAAATCTCGGGCAAGGACGCTGACGCAGCCTTGGGCAAAGCGTTCATCACCGTCAACAAGAACTCGGTCCCGAACGACCCACGCTCCCCGTTCGTCACCTCGGGCCTGCGTTTCGGCACCCCAGCCGTCACCACTCGTGGTTTCAAGGAAACCGAGTGCCGCGAACTGGCCGGCTGGATCTGCGACATCCTCGCCGACCTGAACAACGAAGCGGTAATCGACGCTGTCCGTGAGAAGGTCAAGGCCATCTGCAAGAAGCTGCCGGTGTACGGCAACTGATTGGCGAATGCCTGATCTGAAGAAGCCCGGCCTTGTGCCGGGCTTTTTTGTGGGTGCGTGCCAGCAGGCACTCCCCGCCGAAGGTGTTTGGGACGTTCTCGATACCAAATCAGCATAAACCTATCAGCCCCCCTAGAAGCAACCAACAGTCGCGCTAATTAGCAAGGGATATAAACACCAACCACTTTCATAGATGACGCGACCAACAGGCCTGAAACCATCTGGAGCACAGTCCGGCAACTTCAGTTGAGTACTAGTTCACGAAATCAGAAGCTAAGATTTGCCATGCCTTTATAGCGAGCGGGCAGAGAAGCATTGTAATCAAGAAACTTCTCGAAAATTCTCTCCGTGCTATCTCCGTTAGCTTTTCCCGCCTCATAGATCTCCCTGTAGTTCTGCTTCGCACTATCATTTTGTTCACGATAGTAAATCATGGCGTCTGGTGTAACCAATTCGCCAGAGCGTGAGAACCGCACCACGTCGGGATCGCTGTAGTCCAGCAACGGACCACCAATGTCATTGATGAATGAGTTCATCAGCCCATCAGCATAACCTTCAGTCCGCGCCGCATAATTTAACGCCTCGTTTTTAGTGTAATCATTGGTACGTTCACCGGGCTCCTTCTCCTTAAGACTATTATTTAGAACAGAAGCGAAAGACGGCCCGTTCTTTTGTTCTTCGCCGGAAGCCTTGGCCACGGGAACATTAACTACCCCTTCAGCATGAATTTTCACTGTATTCTCCCTTTCACGACCTCTCATCCATGAGTTAAATAAAATTCTTTTCGCCAGGCAACGCCTGGACCTATCGGAAAAGCAAGTTTCGCGCCAAATCAATATAAGCCCCGTATGCACGGGCACTGCCTAACAGCGCGCTACTTGAGTTCGCACAAAACGGCAAGATTATGCCGCTGCAAGACAACTTTACTCAGCCTGCTGGCCTCATTGCGAAGGTTCAGCACTCAAATCAAGCCCGCTCCAACGCAAATGCGGTGACTTCCTCCAGAAGGTCTTCCTCAGCGAGAAATGCATCAAAGTCCGAACCGACTTGAGGATTCATAGTGCTCGCCTCCTTAGGCCCTTAACAGAAGGACCGAGACCTCGGCGCTGTAGGTTGAACAAGGCCTAGGAAAATGCCGCCTATCGGCGGCATCAACCAGTCAGCTATATCCCACTCACGCGTAGGCCAAAGCCTCGAACCCCGTCCGTATCTTATCCTCCGGCAGTTCATCCCCAATGAACACCATCACGCTCTCGCGCGCCTCGCCGTCTTTCCACTCGGCATCCCAGTCGAACCCGTACAACTTCAACACCCCTTGGAAAACCAGGCGGCGGTCTTCACCGGCGATGTTCAGCACGCCTTTGTAGCGCAGCAGTTGCTTGCCGTGGCTTTCGAGCAGCTCGTTCATGAAGTCGCTGAGGCGGTCGATGTCCAGCGCTGTGTCGCTGCGCAGCACCAGCGTACTGATGCGGTCCGGGGTGGCGGGCTTGAGCACCGGGCGCAGGGCCGGTTTGGGGCTGATGCCCAGGTCCGGGTTGAGGTTGAAGCCGCGCACGTCCAGCAGTTCAGCAAGCTCGATGCGGCCGTGCTCGACTACCCGAATAGCCGCCCGGCCGTTGATGCGTGAAAGGCGTTCACGCAGGGCCTCTACCGCTGCAGGCTCGGCAAGGTCGGTCTTGCTCAGCAACAGGCGGTCGGCAAAACCAACTTGAGCCTGGGCGATGGCCTGGGCCAGGTGCACCTCGGCATGCACGGCATCGACCAAGGTGATGATGCCGTCGAGGATGTAGCGCTCGCGCAGGTCTTCGTCGATGAAGAATGTCTGCGCCACGGGTGCCGGGTCTGCAAGGCCGGTGCATTCGATCACCAGGCGGTCGAAGGCGATTTCGCCCGCATCCAGGCGTTCGAGCAGCAGGTACAAGGCGCGAGTCAGGTCACCATGGATGCTGCAGCAGACACAGCCGTTGGCCAGGGTCATGACCTGCACCGGTTCATCGCCCAGCAGTTGGCTGTCGATGCCGGCCTCGCTGAACTCGTTTTCGATGACGGCGAGTTTCAGGCCGTGTTCGGCCTTGAGCATGTGCTTGAGCAACGTGGTCTTGCCGGCACCGAGAAAGCCGGTAAGCACGGTTACGGGTATGGGCGTGTGCACGCAAATATCTCCTGAAGCCGAAAATGACTGTGGGAGGCCGGTTGCCCGGCCTCCCACAGGTTCAAACGTGTCGCAGGTTCAACAGCACTTGGGGCCGGACTTGCCACCATAACGCGCTTCCTGGCGTTCACGGAAGAACGCCTCGTAGCTCATCACCGGCTTGTCCGGGTGGGTTTTCTGCATGTGCTCGACATAGTTGTCGTAGTCAGGCATGCCTACCATCAGGCGGGCCGCCTGACCCAGGTACTTACCCAGCCGACCCAGGTCGTTGAACATTGCGGCAGTCCTCTCAAGCGTCCGGCAGAGCCTGGAACGGGGTTTCTTTATCGGTCCGTTCCTTGCGGCCCCAGGCGGCGTAGCCAACCTTGACGGCGAAGAACAGGATGCTGAACACCACCACCAGGAACAGGATGGTCAGGCCGGCGTTGGTGTAGGCGTTGAAGATCACGTGCTGCATCTGCCCGATATCCTTGGCCGGGGCCAGTACCTGGCCTGCGTCCAGCGCGGTGCGGTACTTGTTCGCCAGGGCCAGGAAGCCGACCGCAGGGTTGGGGTCGAACAGCTTGATCAGGCCAGCGAAGGTGGTGCAGATCAGCAGCCACACTGCCGGAACCAGGGTGACCCAGATGTAGCGCTGGCGCTTCATCTTGATCAGCACCACGGTACCGAGCATCAGGGCGATACCGGCCAGCATCTGGTTGGAGATGCCGAACAGTGGCCACAGGGTGTTGATGCCGCCCAGCGGGTCGATCACGCCTTGGTACAGCAGGTAGCCCCACATCGCCACGCAACCGGCGGTTGCCAACAGGTTGGCACCCCACGATTCGGTGCGCTTGAGCGCAGGCACGAAGCTGCCGAGCAGGTCCTGCAGCATGAACCGCCCGGCACGTGTGCCAGCGTCTACCGCGGTCAGGATGAACAGCGCTTCGAACAGAATGGCGAAGTGGTACCAGAACGCCATGGTGTTCTCACCTGGCAGCACCTGGTGCAGGATCTGCGCGATACCCACCGCCAGTGTCGGCGCACCACCGGCACGGGCCAGGATGGTGTGCTCGCCGATATCACGGGCCACCGCCTCAAGCTGCTCGGGGGTAATCAGGAAGCCCCAGCTACTGACCGTCTGCGCCACCGACACCACGTCGCTGCCCACCACTGCGGCCGGGCTGTTCATGGCGAAGTACACGCCTGGCTCTATCACCGAAGCGGCAACCATGGCCATGATGGCGACGAACGACTCCATCAGCATGCCGCCGTAGCCGATGTAACGGGCGTTGGTTTCGTTGTCCAGCAGCTTGGGCGTGGTCCCCGAGGAGATCAGCGCGTGGAAGCCGGACACCGCACCACAGGCGATGGTGATGAACAGGAACGGGAACAGGGTGCCCTTCCAGACCGGGCCGGTACCGTCGGTGAACTGGGTCAGCGCCGGCATTTTCAGCTCAGGGGCGATGATCAAGATACCGATGGCAAGGCCGACGATGGTGCCGATCTTGAGGAAGGTCGACAGGTAGTCACGTGGCGCCAGCACCAGCCACACCGGCAGCACGGCGGCGACGAAGCCGTAGCCCACGAGCATCCAGGTTATCTGCACACCGGTGAAGGTGAATGCCGGGCCCCAGACCGGATCCGCGGCAATCTGGCCCCCCAGCCAGATCGACAGCAGCAGCAAGACCACGCCGACCAGCGAGATTTCACCGATGCGGCCCGGGCGGATGTAGCGCATGTAAATGCCCATGAACATCGCGATCGGGATGGTCGCCATCACCGTGAACATGCCCCACGGGCTCTCGGCCAGGGCCTTGACCACGATCAGCGCCAGCACCGCGAGGATGATGATCATGATCAGGAAGCAGCCGAACAAGGCGATGGTGCCCGGAATGCGGCCCATCTCCTCGCGCACCATGTCGCCCAGCGAGCGGCCGTTGCGGCGGGTGGAGAGGAACAGGACCATGAAGTCCTGGACCGCGCCGGCCAGCACCACGCCTGCGATCAGCCACAGGGTGCCGGGCAGGTAGCCCATCTGCGCAGCAAGCACCGGGCCGACCAGCGGGCCGGCGCCAGCGATGGCGGCAAAGTGGTGGCCGAACAGGATGTGCTTGTTGGTCGGAACATAGTCCAGACCGTCGTTGTTGAGCACCGCGGGGGTTGCCCGACGGGGGTCGAGTTGCATCACCTTGGTGGCGATGAACAGGCTGTAGTAACGGTATGCGACCAGATAGATGGCCACTGCCGCGACCACGATCCACAAGGCGTTGATGGCCTCACCGCGACGCAGGGCAACCACACCCAGCGCGCAGGCTCCTATGATCGCCAGTGCCAGCCACGGGATGTGGCGTAGCAGGCTGTTATTGTTGTTCATGGCATGCTTCCAGCTGATTGGTTGGAAAGGACTGCCCCCTGAGTCTAGGGCCTGCCTGCGCGCATTACCATATTGAATTTCTTACACCCACCTCGACCGCCAGCACCCGCGCTAGAGCGGCATCGGCCATCGGATGACGAGGCACCTGACATTTTTGCCAGTTGTGGGATCTTTTACGGTGACCGATCTTCAAGGCCCACCTATAGCATGCCAAGGATGACCACCATGAACATCGTCTTGAGAAGCGCGATTGCCCTGCTCGCTGCCGGGCTCAGCCTGCCCGGCATGGCGGCGCCGGTAACGCCGATGCATGGCGCAATGGAAGTACCGGCGTCACGCCAATTGGCCTGCCACAAGGCTGGCGACTACAACTGGCCGTTGGACGGTTCGGCGATCAAAAGCCCAGGCTGCCGCGCCGCCTACCAGCACGTATACAAAAAGTTCGACAATGACGCCTTGCAGGCGGTGTTCCAGTTCAACCAGTGGCACGAGGTGTCCAAGAACGTTTCGGACTACCGCAACATGGATGCGGTAAAGGCGGCCATTCCTGACGGCCAACTGTGCTCGGCGGGAAATCACGTCGACTCAGCCAAACGCAACGACTTGACCGCCTGGCTCAATAAGTTCAAGAGCCTCCTGTGGTTCCACGTGCTGGTCAACGACAAGAGCGGCCTGGACGTCGCAGCCGACTGGCAGGCCTACAATCTGCAAAAGGACGCCAACAACAAAGTGCAGATGCACTTCAAGATCATGGCCGAACACAACCCCAGCTACTGGGAAATCTATGTCTCCAAGGACGGCTATGACGCCAGCGCGCGGCCAATGAGGTGGGATGACCTGGAACTGGTTGCACAGATCGGCGACACCCAACCCAGCAATGGTTACTACCTGCTCGACGTAGACTTGAAGAACTACACCGGCAAGCGGGTCATCTATACCCGCTGGCAGCGCGACGATGCAGCAGGCGAAGGCTTCTATAACTGCAGCGACGTGAACATCGTCGCGGCTAAATAGCCAGGCGCAAGGTCACGCCTGAGTGGTCATGGCTGGTCTATAGTCAGTGCAACTGACCAGGGGCCTTGCCATGACCACTCCATCCAACGAACGCCGCCGTTTCCAGCGTATCGACTTCGATGCCCCGACCGAATTGCGCCAGGGTGATCGGCGCTGGCAGGTGAACCTGCTGGACGTCTCGCTCAAAGGCCTGTTGGTGGAACGCCCGGCGCGCTGGGATGCCGACCTGAGCCAGGACTTCGAGGCGGTCATCCACCTGAGTGACAAGCGCTCGGAGGTACGCATGCAGGTCGAGCTGCGCCATGAAGAACCCGAACGCCTGGGCTTTTTCTGCCTGCATATAGATGTCGACTCGATGACCCACCTGCACCGTTTGGTGGAGCTGAACCTGGCCGACAGCACCGAAATGATGCGTGAGCTGCGGCAATTGATCGAAGATTGAAATCTCTTAGCCTGCTAAGCAAACCCCCGCCAAAGTGTTTCCTGACTACTCAGACAGCTTACATCCGGCTGGCTGACGGGTTGTACACACACATCTAGTACCGAATTCATCAAGTTGGAACGCATTCTGCATCCAGGCACCACGTCAATGGAGGCGCGCGCGTGCTCGTTACAATCAAAAACTTGTATACAATTTCGATAGCAATCGAATGCACTCCTTGCCTACAGTAGTTCGACAACAATAAATTCGAGAGCCTGCTCCATGACTACGTCCACCAGCACGTCTCCCACGCCGCGCCCAGAGGATGAAAACCTCGGCCTCGGCGCCAACCTGGCCTATGGCCTGCAGCATGTTCTGACCATGTACGGCGGCATCGTTGCAGTGCCGCTGATTCTCGGCCAAGCCGCAGGGCTTGGGCCGGCTGAGATCGGCCTGCTGATCGCCGCGTCGTTGTTTGCCGGGGGCCTTGCGACCCTGCTGCAAACCCTCGGCCTGCCGTTCTTCGGCTGTCAGCTGCCGTTGGTACAAGGGGTGTCGTTCGCCGGCGTGGCGACCATGGGTGCAATCATCAGCAGCGAAGGCGGCGGTGGCTTGCAGGGCGTACTGGGCGCGGTCATGGCGGCTTCGTTGATCGGTTTTCTGATCACCCCAGTGTTCTCGCGCATTACCAAGTTCTTCCCACCACTGGTGACCGGCATCGTCATCACCACCATCGGCCTGACCCTGATGCCGGTGGCCGCACGCTGGGTGATGGGTGGCAACAGCGCATCGCCGGAATTCGGCAGCGTGGCCAATATCGGCCTGGCCGGGCTGACCTTTGCCATCGTGCTGTTGCTGAGTAAATTGGGCAACGCAGCCATTTCACGCCTGTCGATCCTGCTGGCGATGGTGGTCGGCACCCTGATCGCCTGGTCGCTGGGCATGGCCGACTTCAGCAAGGTCAGCGAGGGCCCGATGTTCGCCTTCCCCACGCCGTTCCATTTCGGCATGCCAACGTTCCACATCGCCGCCATCCTGTCGATGTGCATCGTGATCATGGTGACGTTGGTGGAAACTTCGGCGGACATTCTGGCGGTCGGTGACATCATCGACACCAAGGTCGATTCCAAGCGCCTGGGCGATGGCCTGCGCGCCGACATGGCATCGAGCATGCTGGCGCCGATCTTCGGCTCGTTCACCCAGAGCGCATTCGCCCAGAACGTAGGCTTGGTGGCAGTGACCGGGGTCAAGAGCCGCTATGTGGTGGCCACCGGCGGGGTCATTCTGGTGGTGCTCGGCCTGCTGCCGGTCATGGGCCGGATCATCGCCGCTGTACCCACGCCAGTGCTGGGCGGCGCCGGCATCGTGCTGTTCGGCACGGTCGCGGCCAGTGGCATCCGCACCCTGAGCAAGGTCAGCTACAAGAACAACGTCAACCTGATCATCGTGGCGGCCTCATTGGGCTTCGGCATGATCCCCATCGCTGCCCCGACCTTCTACCACAACTTCCCTAACTGGTTCGAAACCATCTTCCACTCCGGTATCAGCTCGGCGGCGATCATGGCCATATTGCTGAACCTGATGTTCAACCACTTCACCACCGGCAACTCGGAAAACCAGTCGGTGTTCGCCGCTGGCTACGAGCGCACCATCCACTACTCCGACATTTCCGCACTGCGCGACGGCGATTACTTCAAGGACGGCAAGCTGTTCGATGCCGAGGGTAATGAAGTACCGGTGATGGAGCTGGACGAGCAAGGTAACCAGGCGCCCCGGCGCAAGGCGGTGGCCGAGCACTGACTGCTGATCGAGGCAGTCAACGCAGGGCAGCCGACGCGCATCGTCGGCTGCCCTTTTTGCTACTCGAACAACGCATCCAGCGCCTGTTCCAGCCGGGTTACTGCAATCACCTGCAAGCCTGCCGGCGATTCCTTGGGGGCGTTGCCCTTGGGTACGATGGCGCGTTTGAAGCCGTGCTTGGCAGCCTCTTTAAGGCGCTCCTGGCCGCTGGGCACCGGGCGCACTTCGCCAGACAGACCGATTTCGCCGAACACCAGCAGGTCATGGGCCAGCGGCCGGTTGCGCAGGCTCGACATCACTGCCGCCAGCAGCGCCAGGTCAGAGGCGGTCTCCAGCACCTTGACGCCGCCGACCACGTTGAGGAAAACGTCCTGGTCGTGGGTGGGGATTCCGCCATGGCGATGCAGCACCGCCAGCAACATGGCCAGGCGGTTCTGATCAAGGCCCAGGGTGACCCGGCGTGGGTTGGCCAGATGGCTGTCGTCGACCAGCGCCTGAACCTCCACCAGCATTGGCCGGGTGCCTTCCCAAGTGGCCATCACCACACTGCCGGGTACTTCTTCCTGGGTGCGGTTGAGGAAGATGGCCGAGGGGTTGGACACCTCCTTGAGGCCACGGTCGGTCATGCCGAACACGCCTAGCTCGTTGACCGCGCCGAAGCGGTTTTTCACAGCCCGCAGCAAACGCAGACGCCCGTCCGACTCACCCTCGAAATACAGCACGGTATCGACCATGTGCTCAAGCACGCGCGGCCCGGCCAGCGAGCCTTCTTTGGTGACATGGCCAACCAGGAAGATCGCCGTGCCGCTCTGCTTGGCGTAGCGCACCAGCAACGCAGTGCTCTCGCGCACCTGCGCCACGCCACCAGGCGCAGATTGCAACTGCTCGGTAAAGATAGTCTGGATCGAGTCGATCACCATGACCCGGGGTTTTTCCTGGCGGGCGGTGGCGATGATGGTTTCGATGCAGGTTTCGGTCATCACCTTGAGCTTGTCCTGGGGCAGGCCCAGGCGCCGCGAGCGCATGGCCACCTGTTGCTGCGACTCTTCGCCAGTGACGTACAACGCCGGCATTTGCGTGGCGATGTTGCACAGGGTCTGCAGCAGGATGGTCGATTTGCCGATACCTGGGTCGCCGCCAATCAGCACCACCGAACCGTCGACCAGGCCGCCGCCGAGCACCCGGTCCAGCTCGCCGCTGCTGGTGCTGAAACGTGGGATTTCCTCGACGCTGACTTCGGCCAGGGTCTTGAGCTGGGCCTGTTGCCCGGTCCAGCCGGCGCGCCCGCTGGGGGCGGCAGCGCCACCGCTTTCGATCATGGTTTCGACCAGGGTATTCCAGGCCCCGCAGTCGGCGCACTGGCCAGCCCATTTGGGGAAGGTCGCGCCGCACTCGGTGCAGCCATACAAGCGCTTGGCCTTGGCCATGGACGGGGTACTCCTGGAAAAAACCGCCATGATAGCCGAACCGCAGGTGCTCACGGGCGCCCTGGGATGCGACAAAACTATTCGGTCTAACCGAAGTCAACAGCCCTGTATCCAGCGCATGAAGCGTCACAGTGGCTTACACTGCGTTTACCTCACCATTTGTTACAAGGAAAATCCAACATGGGCGTGCTCAGTGAGTTCAAGGCCTTCGCGGTCAAGGGCAATGTGGTCGATATGGCCGTGGGTATCATTATCGGCGCGGCCTTCGGCAAGATCGTCTCATCGTTCGTGGGCGATGTGGTCATGCCGCCACTGGGCCTGTTGATCGGCGGTGTCGACTTCAGCGACCTGGCGGTAGTGCTCAAGCCCGCCGCAGGCGATGTGCCGGCAGTGGTGCTGGCCTACGGCAAGTTCATCCAGACGGTGATCGACTTCGTGATCGTTGCCTTCGCCATTTTCATGGGCGTAAAAGCCATCAACCGCCTCAAGCGCGAGGAGGCCGTGGCCCCCAGCGCACCGCCAGTACCGACCCCACAGGAAACCCTCCTGACCGAGATTCGCGACCTCCTCAAGCACCAGCAGCAGAAATAAGCGGCAAGCTTCTAGCTGCAAGCGACAAGAAAAAGCCGGACCGCAGTTGCTGACAAAGCGCGGCCCGGCTTTTTCTTGCAGCTTGCCTTCTACCAGTAGTTCTCGACGGCCACTTGGCCGGGGCGTTTGCTCAGGCTCAGTTGCAGGTCGCGGGCCTTCAGCACTTGGCGCGTCTCATCGATCATCTGCGGGTTGCCGCAGAGCATCACCCTCGAATGCTCCGGCGACAGCTCAAGCCCGGCCGCCTTCTCTAACTCGCCGGTTTCAATCAATGTGGTAATACGCGCATTCAGCGCCCCAGAGTGCGCCTCGCGGGTGACCACCGGGATGAACTGCAACTTGCCGGCGAATTCGGCCAGGTAGTCGCGCTGCTCAAGCTCGGCGATTTCCTGCTCGTAGGCCAGTTCCTGGGCTTCGCGCACCGAATACACAAGCTTGATGTTATCGAAACGCTCCCAGGCTTCGAAGTCCTGCAAGATCGACATGAACGGTGCAATACCGGTACCTGTGGCCAGCAACCACAGATCGCGGCCGCCGACGAAACGGTCCAGGGTCAGGTAGCCGAACGCCTGGCGGTCGATCAGCAAGGTATCGCCCTGCCCCAGGCGGCTCAACTCGCTGGTGAACTCGCCGCCGGGCACCACGATGGAGAAGAAGTCCAGATATTCATCGTGGGGGGCGCTGACCATAGAATACGCCCGCCACACCACGCTGCCATCCGCCTTGGTCACACCCAGACGGGCGAACTGGCCAGCGCGAAAACGGAAACCGCTGTCACGGCTGACGCGCAGGCTGAACAGGTTCGGCGTCAGGGGCTGGACATCGAGCAGAGTCTGGCGGGTGAACTTGTCGGCACTGGCGGTCATTTCGGGCTCCTGGAATCAGATGCGCCAAGTGTCGCGCAAAGCGCCGCAGATAAACACCGCCGGTTTGTAAGGCATCGCGCGAACACGCGTTTTTGCTAAAGAAGAGTAAGGGCTATAGCAAAAAAAACGAGCAGCCGATCACGACTTTTCCTACACTTCGCTCGTGCAGCATGGAAATTGGATCCACAGCGATCAATGGAGTTTCACCGATGAAACACTGGGAAAGCAACGCACTTCAGCAACTGATGCTGGATTCAGACCCGCAGCGGGTGTTTGCCCAGGCTGTGCGTCTTGCCCAAGAGCTGGACATGGAGTTCGTCGGCCTGAGCCTGCACTTGCACGTCGCCGCGCATTCCCCCCAAGTGATTCTGTACAACAACTACCCCAAGGAATTTAACCAGCGCTATCAGCAAGACCGCTTCATCAGGATAGATCCGATAGTATCGATGTGCCACCAAAGTACAATGCCTGTGCTGTGGTGCGACGAGCAGTTCGAGGAAGTTCCGCATTTGCGTGAGGCCGCTTGCCAACATGGGATGAGGCACGGCTGGAGCCAATCGGTGCATGACCTGCTGCACAACGAAAGCCAGCTCAGCGTGTCGCGCGCGCTAAACCCCATCGACACCCACGAGCTGTACGCCAAGAGTGGGCAGGTCATGTGGCTGTGCCATACGCTGCACGCGGTGCTCAGCGAGCATCACCTGGCAAGCTTGACCCCACCGCCGCAATTGAGCGAGCGCGAGAAAGAAGTGCTGAAATGGTCCGCAGAAGGCAAGACCGCTTCCGATGTGGCAACTATTCTGTCGCTCTCGACCAGCACCGTGAATTTCCATCTGCGCAACGTCATCAGCAAATTCGACGCCTGTAACAAGACCCGCGCCATCGTCAAGGCAACCCGCCAAGGCTTGGTCTGACAGCACGCTCCCCCGCAACTGGCAAAGCCCTGTAGAATCGCCCGCCTCAAGCCTGTCGCGCCGAGCGCCAGGCAGATCCGCAGCAGAGCCGCCACGTCATGCCCTTGTTCAACAGCCCCTTCGCCGACCTCGACCTGATCCGCCAGCCGGAGCAGGCCAACGACCCGTTGCTGGCCTTCGATGCCGCCGACCAGTACTTGCTGGAGCACCTGGCTGCCCAGGCGCCGCAGCCAGGTTGCCGGGTGCTGATTCTCAACGACAGTTTCGGTGCCTTGGCTGCAAGCTTGACTGGGCAGGTGCAGGTCACCAGCAGTGGCGACTCGCATCTGGCGCGCATGGCGCTGGAAAAAAACCTCGCCCGTAACGGCAAGGGCTTCGACAGCGTGCCGTTCATCGCCGCCAACCAGGCCTGGCAGGGGCCGTTCGATTGGGTGCTGCTGCGCGTACCCAAGACCCTCGCCCTGCTCGAAGAACAGCTGATCCGCCTGCAGGGCCATCTGGCCCCCGGTGCGCAAGTGGTTGCCGGGGCGATGATCAAGCACCTGCCGCGGGCCGCCGGTGACCTGATGGAAAGGTACATTGGGCCAGTGCAGGCTTCGCTGGCGCAGAAAAAGGCGCGGCTGCTGACCGCTACCCTGGCGGATCGGCCACACGCACGTTCGCCCTACCCATGCCGTTACCTGCTCGATGAGCCGGCGCTTGAGTTGGTCAACCATGCCAACGTGTTTTGCCGCGAAGGGCTGGACATCGGCACCCGCGCCTTCCTGCCGCACCTGCCCCAAGGCCTGGGCAACGCCCGTGTGGCAGACCTTGGCTGCGGCAACGGCGTACTGGCCATCGCCAGCGCCCTGCGCAACCCGGATGCCCATTACACCTTGGTGGACGAGTCGTACATGGCCGTGCAGTCCGCCCGGGACAACTGGCAGGCGGCGCTGGGCGAGCGTGAGGCGGACATACTCGCCGCCGACGGCCTGGCCGGGGTCGAGAAGCAATCGCTGGATGTGGTGCTGTGCAACCCACCGTTCCACCAGCAGCAGGTGGTTGGCGATTTTCTGGCATGGCGCATGTTCCAGCAGGCGCGTGAAGCGCTGGTGGTCGGTGGCGCGCTGTACATCGTCGGCAACCGCCACCTGGGCTACCACAGCAAGCTGGCACGCTTGTTCAGAGGCGTAGAGCAGGTTGCCGCCACGCCGAAGTTCGTGGTGCTCAAGGCGCGTAAGTGAACGAGGCAGAGTGGGACATTCTAAGATTTTGTACAACCCTGCCCTGGCCTCATCGCAGGCTATCGCCAGCTCCCACAAAGACCGCGCACAACCAAAATATCGAGGCGTGAGCTGGATTCCTGTGGGAGCTGGCGACAGCCTGCGATGAGGCCGGAACAAGCCTGCACATAACTGCGCGCCTCAAATTCGGCGTGGGAGCGGGCTTGCCCCGCGATGGGCCGTGCAGCAGCCCGTTGGCAGTCACTCAGTCGTTCAATGCGTGCTCAGCCCCGCCGCACTCATGAACAAGCGCATCCCGTAAGCCACCACACCCAACGCAGCCACGCTCAGTGCCCAGATCAGTACCAGCCAGCCAAGGCGCTGCCATAGCGGCTTCTTCTGCTCGATATCCATCTGCATGCTCCTGCTAATGGTAACCATCGTCATGGGTAACCTTGCCGCGGAACACGTAATAGCTCCAGAACGTGTAGCCCAGGATGAACGGCAGGATGAACAGCGTGCCCACCAGCATGAAGCCCTGGCTCTGCGGGGGCGCTGCGGCGTCCCAGATGCTGATCGACGGCGGGATGATGTTCGGCCACAGGCTGATACCAAGGCCGCTGTAGCCCAGGAAGATCAACACCAGCGTCAGCAGGAACGGCAGGTAGTGCGCGCGGCGCTGCACTGCGCGCAGCAACTGGTAGAACGTCACCAGCACCAGCAGCGGCACCGGCATGAACCACACAAGGTTGGGCATGCTGAACCAGCGGTCGGCGATTTGCGGGTAGGCAATCGGCGTCCACAGGCTGACCACCCCGATCACCGCCAGCAGCACCAGCGCCAACGGCCGGGCCACCTCGTGCATCTTCTGTTGCAGCGGCCCTTCGGTTTTCATGATCAGCCAGGTGCAGCCCAGCAGCGCGTAGGCGACGATCAGGCCCAGCCCCGAGAACAGGGTGAACGGCGTCAGCCAGTCCAGCGTACCGCCCACGAACTTGCGGTCCACCACCTTGAAGCCTTCGATGAAGGCACCCAGCGCCACGCCTTGGAAGAAGGTCGCCACCAGCGAACCCCAGATGAACGCCTTGTCCCAGATGTGGCGTTTGTGGGCCCGCGCCTTGAAGCGGAACTCGAACGCCACGCCCCGGAAGATCAGCCCCACCAGCATCAGGATCAATGGCAGGTACAGCGCCTCAAGCACCACCGAATAGGCCAGCGGGAAAGCGCCGAACAATGCCGCGCCGCCCAGCACCAGCCAGGTTTCGTTGCCGTCCCATACCGGCGCGACGGTGTTCATCATTACATCGCGGTCGCCCTCGGCCTGAACGAACGGAAAAAGAATGCCGATCCCCAGGTCGAAGCCGTCCATGACCACGTACATCATCACCCCGAAGATGATGATCACGGCCCAGATCAGCGCAAGGTCGATGCCCATCTCAATTCCCCTTGTTCAGGCGGGTGGAGTCGGCCTCATGGCCATCGTCTGCGGCTGAAAGCGGCCGCGCTGGCGTGCGTTGCTGGCCAGGGCCACCCGGCGGCTGGGAATCGCCCTCCCCGGTATGCGGGCCCTTGCGCACCAGGCGCATCATGTAGCCCAGGCCGGTGCCAAACAGCGCAAAGTACACCACCACGAACATCACCAAGGTAAAGCCGAGCTGGGCATAACTGTGGTTGGACACCCCGTCGGCGGTGCGCATCAGCCCGTAGACCACCCACGGCTGGCGACCGATTTCGGTGGTGAACCAGCCCGCCAGGATGGCGATCAGCCCAGACGGCCCCATCCACAGGGTCAGGTAAAGGAATGGTCGCGAGCTGTACAGCGTGCCCCGCTTGCGCAGCCACAGGCTCCACAGGCCGACGAAGATCATCAGGAAACCAAGCCCGACCATGACCCGGAACGACCAGAACACAATGGTCGAGTTGGGCCGGTCTTCAGGCGGGAAGTCCTTCATCGCCGGCACCTGTTTGTCCAGGCTGTGGGTCAGGATCAAACTGCCGAGGGCCGGGATCTCGATTTTGTAGCGGGTCGTCTCGGCCTGCATGTCAGGGATGCCGAAGAGGATCAGCGGGGTCGGCTCGCCGGGTTTGTTCTCCCAGTGGCCTTCAATAGCGGCAATTTTTACCGGCTGGTGTTTCAGCGTGTTCAGGCCATGGAAGTCGCCGATGACCGCCTGGATCGGCGTCACGATCAGCGCCATCCACATGGCCATCGACAGCATCTTGCGCACCGCGGGGTTGTCACGCCCGCGCAGCAGGTGCCAGGCCGCCGAAGCGCCGACGAAGAACGCCGTGGCAACAAACGCCGCAGTGGCCATGTGCATCAGGCGATAGGGGAACGAGGGGTTGAAGATGACCGCCAGCCAATCGACCGGAATCACCCGACCATCGACGATTTCAAAGCCCTGAGGGGTCTGCATCCAGCTGTTGGAGGCCAGGATCCAGAAGGTCGACACCAGCGTGCCGATGGCCACCATGACGGTTGCGAAAAAGTGCAGGCCGCGCCCGACCCGGTTCCAGCCAAACAGCATGACGCCAAGAAAACCGGCTTCAAGGAAGAACGCGGTGAGGACTTCGTAGGTGAGCAGCGGGCCAGTAATAGCCCCGGCGAAGTCGGAGAACTGGCTCCAGTTGGTACCGAACTGATATGCCATGACCAACCCGGAGACCACGCCCATGCCGAAGTTGACGGCAAAGATCTTCGACCAGAAATGGTAGAGGTCACGGTAGGTATCGTTGGACGTTCTCAGCCACAGGCCTTCGAGAACCGCCAGGTAGCTCGCCAGGCCAATGGTGATGGCTGGGAACAGGATGTGAAACGACACGGTAAAGGCAAACTGGATTCGGGCGAGCTCTAGGGCTTCTAATCCGAACATGGTGCTTCCTCTTCAGATAATTCGGCGTCGGGCTTGTGGCCCAATGCCCACTGCCCCTACGTGAGTCGAGTGCGGCGTGTTGGAATTGTTCTGTTCGATCGCAGGGATTGCGGCCCAGTGGCCAATTCGTTGCATCTGTAACGGTTGATCCAGATCAACGAATGTCAGCAAGCATAGTCCCGAATCCTCTGCCAGGGTGCGTGGCGCAATGCCGCGTGACCGGTTGTCCCACCCTCTTTACCTGCGGCTTGAAGCTTGACCCACGGCGCATTCAGCAACTCTTTGTTACAAACAGATGGTAGTCTGCAAAACCCTGTCTTTCCGAGGCCGCAGGCTCGCCGATGTCCGACTCCGCCCCGCAATTGCTGCGTCATCACCGCCCTTTCCTGGCTTTCTGGCTGGCCCGGGTGTTCACCGCCAGCGGCTTCCAGATGCTCACTGTGGCCATCGGCTGGCACCTCTACCAGCTCACCGGCAATGTGCTCGACCTAGGCCTGGTCGGGCTGGTCGAGTTCGCCCCGCGCGTGCTGTTCATGCTGCACACCGGGCATGTGGCCGACCGCTATGACCGGCGCAAGGTCGCCGCGTTGTGCCAAACCCTGCAAGCGCTGATCGCCCTGGCGCTGGCGCTGGGCAGCGTTAGCGACAACATCAGCCGCGAGCTGATCTTCGCCCTGGCGTTTCTGCTCGGTGCCACGCGCTCCTTCGAAATGCCGGCCACCCAGGCGCTGCTGCCCAACGTGGTGCCGCCTGGACTGTTCCCGCGGGCCGTGGCGGCCTCGGCTTCGGCCACCCAGGCGGCAACCATCATTGCCCCGGCGATCGGCGGTTTTCTGTATGCCTTCGGCAGCATCTGGGTGTATGCGCCAACGGTTGTGCTGTACTTCATTGCCTGCATGCTGATGCTCAGCCTCGATGCACGTCAGCAGGCGCCGCAGCGCGGGCGTGCGACGCTGGACTCACTGCTGGCCGGGATTCGGTTCATACGCAGCCGCCCGGACGTGTTCGGCGCCATCTCCCTGGACCTGTTCGCCGTGTTGCTGGGTGGCGCCACTGCGCTGCTGCCAGTGTTTGCCAAGGACATCCTGCTGACCGGCCCCTGGGGCCTGGGCCTGCTGCGCTCGGCGCCTGCAGTGGGGGCGTTGTTGATGTCGGTGTGGCTGGCGCGCTTCCCGGTGGAGCGCAAGGTCGGGCGCACCATGTTCACAGCGGTCGGCGTGTTCGGCGTCGCAACCATCGCCTTCGGCCTGTCGACCTCGTTCTGGTTCTCGCTGGCGGTGCTGGTGGTGCTGGGGGCGGCGGACATGATCAGCATGGTCATCCGCGGCGCCTTCGTGCAGTTGCAGACCCCGGATGAAATGCGCGGCCGAGTCAGCGC
Organism: Pseudomonas sp. SWRI51; assembly: GCF_014268825.1. NCBI lineage: Bacteria > Pseudomonadati > Pseudomonadota > Gammaproteobacteria > Pseudomonadales > Pseudomonadaceae > Pseudomonas > Pseudomonas sp. SWRI51. Next base: position 26,566 of record NZ_JABWRG010000068.1, read on the forward strand.
GGTGAACGGGCTGTTCATCGGGGCTTCCAACCAGCTGGGCGAGTTCGAGTCGGGGGTTACCGCGCACTGGCTGGGGACGGTACCTGCGGTGGTGCTGGGCGGGGTTGGTACCTTGGTGGTTACCGGGCTGTGGATAAAACTGTTCCCAAGCCTTGCCCATCGTGATCAGTTGCACGGCAAAGAGCCGAGCTGACACGGACGCCCATTGCGGGGCAGTGTCAGCCTGTAATGCCGCCATCGCAGGCTGTCGCCAGCTCTCATAGAACAAACGCTAACTGACTGATTTACATCGAAACGTGGGAGCGGGCTTGCCCCGCGATAGCGA
>NZ_JABWRG010000069.1:0-26844 GCF_014268825.1 Pseudomonas sp. SWRI51
CGCGGGACAAGCCCGCTCGCCACAAGGAGATATGTCTGGCGGGAACAGGCTTGTACAAAACCATAGAATCTCCCACATATACTGCTTCAGTCCTTATAGAGATGTCTGACTGAAATCCTGTGGGAACTGGCGCCAGCCTGCGATAGGGCCGCCCCAGGCTACCTTGCTACACCCGCGCCAAGGCCTTTTCCAGCGCTACCGTCGACATCGGCCAAGCCAGCTCGCCGACCACGCGAAACCCACGCTTGCGGGCTTCCCGGGCCAGGTCGCGGGTCTGGTCACTGCCCTGCCCCACAAACAACAGCGCCCTCGGCGCAGCGCCGGGCTGCAGGTGCTGGAACAAGGACCGTGCGCACCCTTCAGGCATACCCTGATCGAGCACCAGCACATCGACCACCTGTTCACGGCCCAGGCGCGCAGCGGTGTCTTCGAGGTCGTCGCTCAGGCGCACGTTGAACACCCCCTGGGCATTGAACGCCTGGTGCAGGAGGATCTGGTGAAAGGGGCGGGCCTGATGGATGAGGACATGGAGGCTGCGCATCGGCCTCTCCCTGAATAAATGAAGCTCGCACCTTAATGAAAGCGGCGGCCTGCGATATATAGGAAAAGTCCGATCAAGCCTGCCGAAACGGCCGGGATTGAGAGGGGAAAAGCAAAGGGGCCGCAAAGCGGCCCCCAGATACCAACCGATGCTTACAACGGCTTGCCGCGGTTGCCGTGCTGGCTGACAAATGCCTGAACAGCTTTGAGGTCGTTCGGCAGAACCGTGCAGCGCTCTTCGCGGCTGAACAGGTCGCTCAGGTGAGCGGGCAATTCCAGCGCCTTGCCAACACCGGCCTTTTCCACCGCTTCCGGGAACTTGACCGGGTGGGCGGTGCCGAGCACCACCATCGGCGTGTCGAGGCTGCGGCGGCACTCGCGGGCGGCCTTTACGCCAATCGCGGTGTGCGGGTCGAGAACTTCACCCGTCGCTGCGAACACGTCGGCGATGGTTTCGCAGGTTTGCTCGTCGGTCACTGCCAGCGAGTCGAACAGCTTGCGGGCTTCGGTCCAGCGGTCTTGCTCGACGCTGAAACCACCACCTTGCTTGAAGTTGGCCATCAATTCGGCAATCGCTGCGCCGTTACGCCCGTGCAGGTCGAACAGCAGGCGTTCGAAGTTGGACGACACCATGATGTCCATCGACGGCGACAGCGTCGGGTGCAGGGTGTCCTTGACGTACTGGTTGCCGCTCATGAAGCGGTGCAGGATGTCGTTGCGGTTGGTCGCGACCACCAGCTGGCTGATCGGCAGGCCCATGTTGCGCGCCAGGTAGCCGGCAAAGATGTCGCCGAAGTTGCCGGTTGGCACCGAGAACGCCACCGATCGCGCCGGGCCACCCAGCTGCAGCGCTGCATGGAAGTAGTAGACGATCTGGGCCATGATCCGTGCCCAGTTGATCGAGTTGACCGCCACCAGGCGAGTGCCCTTGAGGAACGACTGGTCAGCGAAGCTGGCCTTGACCATTTCCTGGCAATCATCGAAGTTGCCTTCGATGGCGATGTTGTGGATGTTATCGCCCGGGATGGTGGTCATCTGCCGGCGCTGCACTTCCGACACACGTTGGTGCGGGTGCAGGATGAAAATGTCGACGTTGTCGCAACGGCGGCAGCCTTCGATGGCGGCAGAGCCGGTATCACCGCTGGTGGCACCGACAATGACCACACGCTCGCCACGCTTGACCAGAATGTGGTCGAGCAGGCGGCCGAGCAGTTGCAGGGCAAAGTCCTTGAACGCCAGGGTTGGACCGTGGAACAGCTCCATCACCCACTCGTTTCCGTTGAGCTGACGCAGCGGCGCAACCGCCGCGTGGGCGAAGGCGCCGTAGGTTTCTTCGAGAATCTTCTTGAAGTCGGCATCGGCGATGCTGCCGGTGACGAACGGGCGCATCACCCGGAACGCCAGTTCGTGGTACGGCAGCCCTGCCCAGGAGGCGATTTCTTCCTGGGTGAAGCGTGGCAGGTTTTCGGGAACGTACAGGCCGCCATCGGTGGCGAGGCCAGCCAGCAGCACGTCTTCGAAGTTCAGGGCCGGAGCCTGGCCGCGGGTACTGATATAGCGCATGGGTGCAAACCTTTGGTTTGAGCGGCAAGTGGCGAGCTGCAAGCTACAAGAAAGAGCCGACTGGCGTTGTTCTTGCGCCCTGCACTGCAACCTTGCCGCATAGGTAATCTGATCAAAGCCCCAACACCGAACTGCTTCATCTTGCAGCTTGCAGCGTGAGGCTTGCCGCTTAGTTGAGCTGTTCGACGCGGATGCGCACTACCGGGCCAACCACGTCCTGCAGGGCTTCCAGGGCGACAATGGCGTCGTTGATGCGATGCTCGACCACACCGTGGGTGACCAGGATCATCGGCACCAGGCCGTCCTGCTCCTCGGCTTCCTTCTGCATGATCGACTCGATGTTGATACCGCGCTCCGACAGGATGCTGGCAACCTGGGCCAGCACGCCCGGATGGTCCTTGGCCTGGATGCGCAGGTAATAGGCGCTTTCGCACGCATCGATCGGCAGGATCGGGTGGGCCGACAGCGAGTCTGGCTGGAATGCCAGGTGCGGTACACGGTTTTCCGGGTCGCAGGTCATGGCGCGAACCACGTCGACCAGGTCGGCGATCACCGACGATGCAGTCGGCTCCATGCCGGCGCCGGCGCCGTAATACAGGGTGGAGCCTGCGGCATCGCCATTGACCATGACTGCGTTCATCACGCCATTGACGTTGGCGATCAGGCGGTCGCTCGGGATCAGCGTGGGGTGCACGCGCAGCTCGATGCCATCGGCAGTACGACGGGCCACACCAAGGTGCTTGATGCGGTAGCCCAGGGCCTCGGCGTAGTTCACGTCAGCTGTGGTCAGCTGGGTGATGCCTTCGGTGTAGGCCTTGTCGAACTGCAGCGGGATGCCAAAGGCGATGGACGCCAGGATCGTCAGCTTGTGCGCCGCATCGATGCCTTCGACGTCGAAGGTCGGGTCGGCTTCGGCGTAACCCAGCGCCTGGGCTTCGGCCAGCACGTCAGGGAAGGTACGGCCCTTGTCGCGCATTTCGGTGAGGATGAAGTTGCCGGTGCCGTTGATGATGCCGGCCAGCCAGTTGATACGGTTGGCCGACAGCCCTTCGCGGATGGCCTTGATCACCGGGATACCGCCCGCCACGGCTGCCTCGAAGGCAACGATGACGCCCTTCTCGCGGGCCTTGGCGAAGATCTCGTTACCATGCACGGCAATCAGCGCCTTGTTGGCGGTGACCACGTGCTTGCCGTTTTCGATGGCCTTGAGCACCAGGTCGCGGGCGATGGTGTAGCCACCGATCAGCTCGATGACGATATCAATCTCGGGATTGGTCGCAACGTCGAACACATCAGCGGTAATGGGGGTACCGGTAATCTGGCAGTTCGGGTTCTGCGAGCGCATGGCAATCTGTGCCACTTCAATACCGCGCCCGGCACGGCGGGCAATCTCCTCGGCGTTGCGCTGAAGTACATTGAAGGTACCGCCACCGACGGTCCCCAACCCACAGATGCCTACTTTGACCGGTTTCACTGTGAACTCCCCATTGAACGGCCGGCGCCTGCACCGACCGTGAAACATGCCGTCACCCCATGACGACGGCGTACTGAATTGATTACTTGCCGGCCGCCAGGGCCAGCTTGGCCACTTGCGGTGCGGGCTGGTAGCCCGGAATCACCTGGCCGCTTTCAAGCACGATGGCCGGCGTGCCGTTGACGCCGATCGACTGGCCCAGGGCAAACTGCTTGCCGACCGGGTTGGTGCACTTGGCAGCTTTGATTTCCTTGCCATCGACCATTTTGTCCAGCGCCGCGCGGCGGTCGCTGGAGCACCACACTGCCTGCAGTTGCTCATCGCCGGCCGAGCCCAGGCCCTGGCGCGGGAAGGCGACGTAACGCACTTCGATGCCGCGCTTGTTCAGCTCGGGCACTTCGGCGTGCAGCTTGTGGCAATACGGGCAGGTGGTGTCAGTGAATACGGTGATATGCGACTTGGTCTCGCCCTTGGCCGGGTACACGACCATTTCGCCAGCCGGGATGCCGTTGATCAGCTTGGCAATGCCCTGGCGCTCGGTTTTTTCGGTGAGGTTGACGGGTTTGCCGTCCTGGATCTGGAACAGGTAGCCCTGCATCACGAACTGGCCATCGCCGCTTGCGTACAGTACGCGGCCGCCCTGCAGCTTGACCTCGTAGAGCCCACTGACGGGGCTGCTGGCAACGCTCTCGACCGGCACTTCCAGCGACAGGTTCTGCAACGATTTACGGATGGCCTGCTCGGCCCCGGCATTGCTGTCGGTGGCTGCGGCGAAGGCAAAAGTGCTGGCCAACGCCAAAGCGGCGGCGGCGAAAATCTGGGTCACGCGCATGGGGTACTCCTGAAGGCGGACGGGGCCGGGCAAGCGAGCCTGCGAGCGGATCGCGGCGTTGCGACGGCCCTTGCAACAAACCGCCCAAGCCTACCACAACAGAGGGGTGCAGAATGATCCCTCACGCGCCACTCGGCAGAACATGAATTTCATTCATCCACGCGGATGGTGCTGGGCATGCAGCTGTTGCAGGCGGGCTTTGGCGACATGGGTGTAGATTTGCGTGGTGGACAGGTCACTGTGGCCCAGCAGCATCTGCACCACGCGCAGGTCGGCGCCGTGGTTGAGCAGATGGGTAGCAAAGGCATGGCGCAGGGTGTGCGGGGACAGCGGCTTGTCGATACCGGCCACGCGGGCATGGTGCTTGATACGGTGCCAGAAGGTCTGGCGGGTCATCTGCTCGCCGCGCAGGCTGGGGAACAGCACGTCGCTGGGGCGGCCATTGAGCAGTTCGGCGCGGCCGTCGCGCAGGTAGCGCTCGATCCACACCACGGCCTCTTCGCCCATGGGCACCAGGCGCTCCTTGCTGCCTTTGCCCATCACCCGCAGCACACCTTGACGCAGGTTGACCTGATCGAGGGTCAGGCTGACCAGTTCGGTGACGCGCAGGCCGCAGGCATACAGCACCTCCAGCATGGCGCGGTCTCGCTGGCCGATGGCCTCGCCCAGCTCCGGGGCCTGCAGCAAGGCTTCAACGTCCGCCTCTGACAGGGATTTGGGCAATGGCCTGCCCAGTTGCGGCATGTCGACCTGCAAGGTCGGGTCGACGGCGATCATCCGCTCGCGCAGCAGGTAGCGGTAGAAACCGCGTACGCCGGACAGAAAACGCGCAGTTGAACGGGGTTTGTAGGCCTGGTCGAAACGCCAGGCCAGATGATCGAGAATCAACTCGCGGCCAGCATCGGGCAACGCCACGCCTTTCTCCTGCAACCAGCCATTGAACAAGGCCAGGTCGCTGCGGTAGGACGCGCGGGTGTTGTCGGACAGGCCTTTTTCCAGCCAGAGGGCGTCGAGGAATTGGTCGATCAGGGGGTGGTCGAGGGCGGGCATTGGGGGCTTGATGTACCGACTGTTTAAGGGGCTCAGTGTTTCACAGCAGGTTGTAGATTGTCTGTACTGGCCTCATCGCAGGCTGTCGCCAGCTCCTACAAAAATCCGGGCTCGCCTCTATATCGTGGTTGTGCGCGGTCTTTGCGGGAGCTGGCGACAGCCTGCGATGAGGTCCGGACAGGCTCTTGAAAACCACAGCATGAACACAGGCGGTTGCGCGCCTCGATAAAGCCCAGAAAGCAAAAAAGCAGCCCGAAGGCTGCTTTTTCTCTCGCACGGCGGCCTGGGCCACCGGTCAAACTGTCCTCAGGACAGTTTTTCCTTGATGCGAGCTGCTTTACCGGACAGGTCACGCAGGTAGTACAGCTTGGCTTTACGCACGTCACCACGACGTTTCACGGCCAGGCTGTCGATCTGCGGGCTGTAGGTCTGGAAGGTACGCTCAACGCCAACGCCGCTGGAGATCTTGCGCACGGTGAAGGCGCTGTTCAGACCGCGGTTACGCTTGGCGATAACGACGCCTTCGAATGCCTGCAGACGCGAGCGATCGCCTTCCTTCACTTTAACCTGGACGACAACGGTGTCGCCTGGTGCGAAGGTTGGGATTTCCTTGCTCATCTGCTCGGCTTCGAGCTGCTGGATGATTTTGTTAGTCATGCTGTGCTCCTAAGATGGATACGTGATCCACCATCGATACGTTTAACTATCGTCCCGCTCGCGGAGATATTCCTCGAGCAGCTTCTTCTCTTCTCCAGAAAGTGAGCGACTTTCCAGAAGATCGGCGCGTCGTTCGAAGGTCCTACCAAGGGACTGCTTCATCCGCCATCGCCGGATATGTGCATGGTTGCCACTTAGCAACACGTCGGGAACACGCTGATCCGCATACACCTCAGGTCGGGTGTAGTGCGGGCAATCCAGCAGACCGTCGGTGAAAGAGTCTTCCTCCGCCGAGTCCACATGCCCTAAAGCTCCGGGCAGCAGCCGCGTAACCGCATCGATCAGTACCATGGCCGGCAGCTCGCCACCGGAAAGCACATAGTCGCCAATCGACCACTCTTCATCGACATGAGCCTCGATAAAACGCTCGTCGATGCCTTCATAACGACCGGCGATCAGGATCAACGATTCCTGTTCGGCCAGGCCTTTGACCGCTTGCTGATTCAGCTTGCGGCCTTGCGGCGAAAGGTAAATTACCTTTGCCGATGCTCCGGTCGCTTGCTTGGCGCTAGCCAAAGCGTCTTCCAGAGGCTTGATTTTCATCACCATGCCCGGACCACCGCCAAACGGCCGATCATCCACGGTGTGGTGGCGATCTGTGGTGTAGTCCCGCGGGTTCCAGCAGGTCACTTGCAGCAACCCCTGTTTCACCGCGCGGCTGGTAATGCCGTACTCGGTGATGGCCGAAAACATCTCAGGGAACAGCGTGATGACGTCTACACGAAGGCTACCCATCGGTTAGAAATCCGCATCCCATTCGACTCGCATCACACCGGCTTCGAGGTCGATTGCCAGCACGCACTGCCCGGTATAGGGCAACAGACGCTCGCGATCATCCAGGCTGCCTGCGCAAGGCTTGACCACCAATACATCGTTTGCGCCGGTTTCCAACAGGTGATCGACCTTGCCGAACAGTTGTTCGTCCTGGTTGATGACCTTCAGACCTACCAACTGGTACCAGTAGTACTCGTCAGCGGCCAGGTTGGGCAAAAGGCTCCGCGGTATGCAGATTTCAAAGCCGCTCAGAAGACGGGCTTCTTCACGATCCTCGAGGCCTTTCAATTTAACGACCAGGCCCTTTTGGGAGCCACGACCGCTAACCAGCTCGACCTGTTTTACCTTGCCTTCGTGCTTGAGCGTCCAGCGCGGGTAATCCAACAGGTTTTCAATCGGATCGGTAAAGGAATACACCTTCACCTCGCCGCGAACGCCGTGTACCGAAAAAATCTTGCCTACAACGATCAGATCGTCAGGCTTTTCTGGCGTCGCGTTCATACTGCTCAGGCTGCAGCCTTGGCAGCTTCCTTCAGCAGCTGAGCAACACGCTCAGACGGCTGTGCGCCCTGGCTCAGCCAGTAGGTGACGCGCTCTTGGTTGACCGACAGTTTGACTTCGGCGCCCGATGCGATCGGGTTGAAGAAGCCAACGCGCTCAACGAAACGGCCGTCACGGGCGTTACGCGAGTTGGTCACGGTCAGGTGGTAGAAAGGGCGCTTCTTAGAGCCGCCACGGGCAAGACGGATGGTTACCATGTGAACATCGTTCCTATAGTCGGTGCTGCAAAACTGAATGCCCAATGGGCACACGCGTGCCCAAAAGGCCGCATATTCTCGGGGAATACACGGACATTTGCAAATGCCTTTTTCGGCAAGCACATGGCCCACCGTTCATTTTTGCCGGTTGAAGCCGCCAAATGGCGGCAGTGTCCCCGCCAGTGCGGGGGTCTGGCGGGTTTTCCTTCTATAAGGAAGACCCGCCTGATTCGATTACATCTTCGGCATGCCGCCACCTGGCAGCATCCCACCCAGGCCGCGCATCATCTTGGCCATGCCGCCCTTGGTGGAGAATTTCTTCATCATCTTCTGCATCTGCTTGTGCTGCTTGATCAGCCGACCGATGTCCTGCACCTGGGTGCCGGAACCGAGGGCGATACGGCGCTTGCGCGAACCGCTGATCAGGTCAGGGTCACGGCGCTCGGCAGGGGTCATGGAGTTGATGATCGCTTCCATTTGCTTGAACTGCTTCTCGGCAGCGCCCTGGGCGTTGCCCATCTGCGACAGGTTGACGCCGCCGATGCTCGGCAGTTTGTCCATGAGCCCGCCGAGGCCGCCCATGTTCTTCATTTGTTGCAGTTGGTCGCGGAAGTCTTCGAGGTCGAAACCCTTGCCCTTCTTGAGCTTCTTGGCGAGCTTGTCGGCCTTGGCCTTGTCGATGTTCTGCTCGGCCTGCTCGATCAGGCTGAGCACGTCGCCCATGCCGAGGATGCGCGAGGCGATACGGTCAGGGTGGAACGGCTCCAGGGCCTCGGACTTCTCGCCCATACCGATGAACTTGATCGGCTTGCCGGTAATGGCGCGCACCGACAGCGCGGCACCGCCACGGGCGTCACCGTCGACCTTGGTCAGCACCACGCCGGTCAGCGGCAGGGCATCACCGAAGGCCTTGGCGGTGTTGGCGGCGTCCTGGCCGGTCATGGCGTCGACCACGAACAGCGTTTCGATCGGCTTGACCGCGGCGTGCAGGGCCTTGATCTCGTCCATCATGTCGGTATCGACATGCAGGCGGCCGGCGGTGTCGACGATGACGACGTCGATGAACTTGAGCCGTGCTTCGCGAATGGCGGCCTCGGCGATGTCGACCGGCTTCTGGCTGATATCGGACGGGAAGAACGTCACGCCGATGTCATTGGCCAGGGTTTCGAGCTGCTTGATCGCCGCCGGGCGATAAACGTCGGCGGACACCACCATGACGCTTTTCTTCTTGCGCTCTTTGAGGTGGCGGGCCAGCTTGCCGGCGGTGGTGGTCTTGCCCGCGCCTTGCAGGCCGGCCATCAACACCACCGCAGGTGGCGTGGTGTTCAGCGCCAGCTCTTCGTTGGCATCGCCCATCAGGCTTTCGAGTTCGGCCTGGACGATCTTGACGAAGGCCTGGCCTGGCGTGAGGCTGCGCGACACTTCAGTGCCGACGGCGCGTTCCTTGATGCTGTTGACGAAATCCTTGACCACCGGCAGGGCAACATCGGCCTCGAGCAGGGCCATGCGCACTTCGCGCAGCGTGTCCTTGATGTTGTCTTCGGTCAGCTTGGCCTTGCCGGTGACATGGCGCAGCGTCTGTGACAGGCGGTCGGTCAGGTTTTCGAACATGGTGATCCTTTCAGGCCTAGTTGAGCCGAGGTTTTTCAGGTGCCGTGGGGGGAAATGCACACCCGCCAGGCACAACAAGGCGGCGATTATAGCGGAGACTGCCTGCTGCGCACACCTTCGCACCTGGCCGATAGATATTCGGTGGCCAGGGGCGCAAAGGTGGCTAAGCGTCGACATCAAAATGAACGCGCATAAAGCTGTCAAAACCACAGCCAGAAACATAAAGATCTCAGCAAACCTGCACCGGCCTCATCGCAGGCTATCGCCAGCTCCCACGCAGGCCGTGCTCAACCGCAACAGTGCTGGTTGGACCCAATCCTGTGGGAAATGATAAAGAGTCGTGGCGAGCGGGCTTGTCCCGCGCTGGGCTGCGCAGCAGCCCTGAAAACCCCAGGGGCTGCTGCGCAGCCCAACGCGGGACAAGCCCGCTCGCCACAAAGGAGCTCGCCACAAGGAGATGTGTCTGGCGGGAACAGGTTTGTACAAAACCATAGAATCTCCCACAGAGACCGACAGCAGCAGGCTTCCTAGAACCGCGGGTTCTATGCCAAACTCCGTCTCTTTAGGGCTTGCCTCCCAGGACTTATGCTCTCTTCACCCAGCCTCATCCCCAATCTCATCGCCGCCTTCCTTTATGTGGCCGCGACCGTCTATCAGGCAACTGGCCTGGCCCGTGGCGCCCGCGCCGACAAACGGCTGCTGGGCGCTATCGGTGCCTTGGCGGTAGCCGCCCAAGCCGGCGCGCTGTTCTTCCAACTGATCACGCCGCTGGGCCTGAGCCTGGATTTCTTCAGCGCCGCCAGCCTGATCGCCGTGGCCGTCATTGCCCTGACCCTGCTCGCGTGCCTGAGCATTCCGGTAGAAAACCTGCTGGTGCTGCTGTTCCCGCTGGGTGCCGTCACCGCGCTGCTGGCGCAGTTCGCACCGGCCGGCACCGTGCCGCTGGTCAATGAAGAACCCGGCATTCTTGCGCATATCCTGCTATCGATCCTGGCCTACGGCTTGTTCACCATCGCCGTATTCCAGGCCTTGCTGCTGTTGCTGCAGGACTACCAGCTGAAAAACAAGCACCCGTCCGGCCTGATTCGCAACTTCCCGCCGCTGCAAACCATGGAAAGCCTGCTGTTCGGCTTCCTCTGGGCCGGCTGGGTACTGTTGTCGCTGTCGCTGCTGTCGGGCTGGCTGTTCCTCGACAACCTGTTTGCCCAGCACCTGGTCCACAAAACCCTGCTCGCCTGCGTGGCATGGGTGGTGTTCAGCGTGCTGCTGTGGGGCCGCACGCGCCTGGGCTGGCGTGGCCACAAGGCGATCCGCTGGACCCTGGCCGGTTTCTGCCTGCTGATGCTGGCCTATTTCGGCAGCAAGCTGGTCCGCGAATTCATCCTGCACATCTGACGGTCGCCCATGGATAGCCTGCCGTACGCCCCGCTGCTCGGCACCCTCGCTCTGGCCCTGCTGTGGTCGGCGCTGTTTACTGCCGTAGACAGCGCACGCCAGCAACTCAACGGCCATGCCGAACCCGCCCTGCCCGCCCAGGCGCTGGTACTGTGCGCCTGCCTTGGCAAGCTGCTGGTGCTGGGCCTGGCTTGCCTGATCGGGCAACGCTATAGCGGCGAGCATGGTTTCTGGATGGCCGGCCTTGGCGGTGCGCTCGCCCTGCTGGTGTTCGCCGAATACCTGCCGCGACGCCTGATCCGGCGCAACCCGCACGCCTTCGTGAGCCTCGGCGCCAGCCTGCTCAAGCTGCCGCTGATGCTGTTGCAGCCGCTGGCCTGCCTGCTTGACGGCATCGCCCGGTTGATCCTGCGGCCGTTTCGCGTGCAGCCAACCGCCACCGCCCTGCACCCGCAGGAAACCGACGACTTCGACGAAGACGAACAGCACGAGCCGCCCCGCCACGGCCTGCTCGAAGGCTTGCAGGCGCTGGACAGGATCACCGTCAATGACATCCTGGTACCGCGTAACGAGGTAGATGGCATCAACCTCGACGAGCCCATCGCACACATCATCGAGCAATTGATCGTCAGCCGTCATACCCGCCTGCCGGTGTATCACAACGACATCAACCAGGTTGAGGCGGTGCTCAACACCAAGCTCATCAGCCACCTGTTGCCGCGCGCCGAACTCACCCTGGAGGCGCTGCGCGGTGCCTGCTACGAACCGTATTTCGTGCCCGAAAGCACGCCGCTGCAGATGCAGCTACTGAACTTCCACAAGCAACAGCGGCGCATGGGCGTGGTGGTGGACGAATACGGCGAAGTGCTGGGCATCGTCACCCTTGAAGACATCCTCGAAGAAATCGTCGGGGAATTCGAAGACGAACAAAGCCTGCAAAACCCCCACGTACACCCACAGGAAAACGGGCGCTTTGTCATCGAGGGCGCCGCTTCATTGCGCGAAATCAACCGCACCCTGGGCTGGCACCTGCCCTGCGATGGCGGGCCGAAAACCCTCAACGGGCTGGTCACCGAAGCACTGGAAAGCATCCCCGAAAGCGCGGTGTGCCTGAAAATCGGCCGCTATCGCCTGGAAATCCTCGAAACCGAGGACAATTGCGCAAGCAAGGTACTGGTCTGGACCGTGACCCGATAGCTATACTCGGTCACGCTTACCCAGCTCCCGCCGCCACGCCTGCTACCCGCAAACGGCGCCGCGCGGCCAGTACGCCACACTGACACGCCCTGCGCGCTGCTTCACCACCCCGAACAGCCCGCCCCCGCCTTCTTACCCCCGGGCCATCGTAAGTGAGCGAACCATAACAATACGCTCCGGCCGCTTTGCGCCTGTCGCTTTGCCGTGCCCCATGGAGCATCGACTGTCAGGGACCTACCAAAATGACTTCCAGCAGCACCTACGCCGAACCTGCCGAGGCGCCCCCGGTCAACTCGCCTGCGCGGGTGGCTACCGCCAGTTTTATTGGCACCGCCATCGAGTTCTACGATTTCTACGTCTACGCCACGGCTGCAGCCTTGGTAATCGGGCCGATTTTCTTCCCGTCGGGTTCTGGCACCGTGCAGATGCTCGCGGCGTTCATCACCTTTGGCATCGCCTTCCTGGCCAGGCCGCTAGGTTCGGCGCTGTTCGGCCATTTTGGCGACCGTATTGGCCGAAAATCCACGTTGGTGGCTTCGCTGCTGCTGATGGGTGTATCGACCACGCTGATCGGCGTGCTGCCGGGCTATGACAGCATTGGCATCTGGGCACCGATCATCCTCTGCGTGCTGCGCTTCGGCCAAGGCCTGGGCCTGGGCGGTGAATGGGGCGGCGCGGCGCTGCTGGCCACCGAGAATGCGCCCAAGGGCAAGCGCGCCTGGTTCGGCATGTTCCCGCAACTGGGCCCCTCGATTGGTTTTCTGGCCGCGAACGGCCTGTTCCTGACACTGGCCCTGGTGCTCAGTGACGAGCAGTTCCGCGAGTGGGGCTGGCGCATCCCGTTCCTGCTCAGCGCAGCGCTGGTGCTGGTCGGCCTGTACGTTCGCCTGAAGCTTGAAGAAAGCCCAGTGTTCGCCAAGGCCGTGGCGCGCCAGGAGCGCGTCAAGCTGCCGGTGGTCGAGCTGTTCGCCCAGTACTGGCTGCCAACCCTGCTGGGCGCGGCGGCGATGGTGGTGTGCTATGCGCTGTTCTATATCTCGACGGTGTTCTCGCTGAGCTACGGGGTGAATACCCTGGGCTACAGCCGCCAGACCTTCCTCGGCATGCTGTGCTTCGCCGTGGTGTTCATGGCCCTGGCCACACCATTGTCGGCCTGGCTCAGCGACCGCTACGGGCGCAAGCCGGTGCTGATCACCGGCGCCCTGCTGGCGATTGCTTCGGGCTTTGCCATGGAGCCGCTGCTCACCTCGGGCTCCACCGCCGGGGTGACGCTGTTCCTGAGCATCGAGCTGTTCCTGATGGGGGTAACCTTCGCCCCGATGGGCGCGTTGCTGCCTGAGCTGTTCCCGACCCACGTGCGTTATACCGGCGCTTCGGCGGCCTACAACCTGGGCGGCATCGTCGGCGCATCGGCGGCACCGTTCTTTGCCCAGCAGTTGGTCAGCATGGGTGGGTTGAGCTGGGTTGGGGGGTATGTGTCGGCGGCGGCGGTGATCAGCCTGATTGCCGTGCTATGCCTGAAAGAGACACGCAATAACGAGCTTTGAGGCGCTGAAACCATCGCGGGGCAAGCCCGCTCCCACAGCATGCATGAAGGCTGCTTTTGTGGGAGCGGGCTTGCCCCGCGATGCATTGCCGCTTAGAACTCGACTTTGACCGCCTGCGCTGCGCGGGTGGCCTTGGCGCGGGCGGCTTCGATCGACTCGTCACGGGCAAGGCAGACGCCCATGCGGCGGGTGCCGTTGATTTCTGGCTTGCCGAACAGGCGGATGGCCGTGTCCGGCTCGCTCAGGGCGGCGCCCAGGTTGGCAAAGCTAGCCTGCTGCGACTTGCCCTCAGGCAGGATGACCGCCGAGGCCGATGGGCCGAACTGGCGCACTACCGGGATCGGCAGGCCAAGAATGGCGCGGGCGTGCAGCGCGAACTGCGACAGGTCTTGCGAGATCAGCGTCACCAGGCCCGTGTCGTGCGGGCGCGGCGAGACTTCGCTGAACCACACCTGATCACCTTTGACGAACAGCTCAACGCCAAACAGGCCACGGCCGCCCAACGCATCGGTGACCGCCTGGGCGACACGCTGCGACTCGGCCAGCGCCTTGGCGCTCATTGCCTGGGGCTGCCAGGACTCCTGATAATCGCCCTTCTCCTGGCGGTGACCGACCGGCGCAAGGAACGTGGTGCCACCGACGTGGCGCACGGTCAGCAAGGTGATTTCGTATTCGAAGTCGATGAAGCCTTCGATGATCACCCGGCCTTTGCCCGCGCGGCCGCCTTCCTGGGCGTAGTCCCAGGCCTGCTGCAGGTCAGCGGCGCTGCGCAGCAGGCTCTGGCCCTTGCCCGAGGAGCTCATGACCGGCTTGACCACGCAGGGGTAGCCGAGGTCGGCGACCGCCTTGCTGTAGTCCTCGAAGGTATCGGCAAAGTGGTACGGCGAGGTAGGCAGGTCCAGCTCTTCGGCAGCCAGGCGGCGGATGCCTTCGCGGTTCATGGTCAGCTGAGTGGCGCGGGCAGTCGGCACCACATTGAAGCCTTCGCTTTCCAGCTCGACCAGGGTCGCGGTGGCGATGGCTTCGATTTCAGGGACGATGTAGTGCGGCTTTTCGGCCTCGATCACGGCGCGCAGGGCAACGCCATCGAGCATGTTGACCACATGGCTGCGGTGCGCGACCTGCATGGCCGGGGCATCGGCGTAGCGGTCAACGGCAATCACTTCGACGCCCAGACGCTGCAGTTCGATTACCACTTCTTTGCCCAGCTCGCCGCAGCCGCACAGCAGTACACGGGTCGCGGTCGGCGACAATGGGGTTCCGATACGGGTCATTTCAGGTCCTCGAAGGCGTCCGGGGCGGCGCTGCACGTGGCGCTGCCCGCTGAAAAAGGACCGGTATTCTACACCCAATGCAGTCTCGTGTAGGAGCGGCCTTGTGTCGCGAAAGGGCTGCACAGCAGCCCCGGCGGTGTGGCATGAGGCCGAGATCCTGGGGCTGCTGCGCAGCCCTTTCGCGACACAAGGCCGCTCCTACACCGCCTCAGGCGCAATGTCGATGGCTGGCACCGCAAATGCAAGGTCAGCCGACAACCACCGCACGCCGAGCGCGCCAGGCCATGATCAGCCATACCGCCGTCACCCCGGCAAACTTCGAGGCCATGGCCGTGCCGACCACCACGGGCGTGAGCGCGCCAATCATGCCGAAGAAAATAAAGGTGTCCACCGGAATGCTCAGCGCCGAACTCAGCCACAGCCGGTCGCGCAGCGGGCGCCGGGTGACGCTGAACACCAGCCAGTCAATCAGCTCGGAAATGAAGAACGCCGTGGCACTGGCCAACGCGATAGCCGGCTCCGAGGTCACATAGGACAGCACCAGCGCCGCCAGCATCGCCACCAGCGCGCCATGGCCATAGCGGGTCTGCACCATGTCGCGCAGGATGAACACCAGCCCGCCCCAGGCGGACCAGATCACGTCCAGGTGCGGGGCGCTGGAGAAGGCGTAGTTGATGAGCACCACGCTGCTGATATAGGCGATGAGATAGAACATGGGGCCGAAGGGTTCGTTGGGCAAGCCGCACAGATTAGCGCCAGCGCGGGCATGGGTAAACCATTGCATGGCCCTGGGCTACAGGCCGAGCATCAGCCCCGCCGCCACCGCCCGCTCATGGCATAGCGTCAGCACCGCGCGGCGCTGCTGGTTATCCATGCGCCCCCAGCGGGTGATCTCATCGACCGTACGCTGGCAGCCGGTGCAGATATCTTGCTCATCCAGCGCACAGACACTGACACAAGGCGAGGCCACCGGCCGTTCGCGGGGGGCGGTGTCAGTCATCGTCGGCCACCAGCTCGCGGGCATAACGCTGGGCGTTGTGCACGTAATGGGCAGCGCTGGCCTCGAGCATGCGCATCTGCTGCTCGCTGAGTTCGCGCACCACTTTGCCCGGCGAGCCCATCACCAACGAACCGTCGGGGATTTCCTTGCCTTCGGGAATCAGCGCATTGGCGCCGATGATGCAATGCTTGCCGATGCGCGCCCCGTTGAGAATCACCGCGTTGATGCCGATCAGGCTGTAGTCGCCCACCGTGCAGCCATGCAGCATGGCGTTATGGCCAACGGTCACACCACGGCCCAAGGTCAGCGGCGAACCCATGTCGGTGTGCATCACCGTGCCGTCCTGGACGTTGCTGTCCTCGCCGATGTCGATCAGCTCGTTATCACCGCGCAGCACCGCGCCAAACCAGACACTGGCACGCGCCTGCAGGCGCACCTTGCCGATCAGCGTGGCGGTAGGCGCGGCCCAACTGCTGGGGTGGGTCTCGACGCGCAGGTCGCCCAAGCGGTATTTCATGTGTCGTTCCTCACGGTTGAACGCAGCGCGGCAGGGTGAACCCTGCTCAGTTCTGGATAAAACGCTCTGGCGGCTGATGCAGGCTGATGCCGGCGTCGTACAGCAGGTTGACCAGCTCGACGATCATGATCGCCGACAACCCCCAGATTTTATAACCCTCGTAGCGGTAGCTGGGCACATACCAACTGCGCCCCTGGTAATCGATACGGTGGGTGTGGTCACGCGGGTCCTGGCGGAAAAACGCCAGCGGAACGGTGAACACCGCGGCGATTTCTGCATCATTGGCGCGGTACTCGACGTAATCCGGGATCAAGCCGACGAACGGCGTCACCTTGAGCCCATGCAACGAAATCAGCGGGCTGAGCGGGCCGATCACCTCGACCAGGCCCGGCGGCAAGCCGATTTCTTCTTCGGCTTCGCGCAGGGCCGTAAACACCAGGTCCGGGTCTTCGGGGTCGCGCCGGCCACCGGGGAACGCCACTTCGCCGCCGTGGGTCGACAGGCCCTTGGCGCGCAGCGTGAGCACCAGCTGCGGTTCTTCGCTACGGGTGATGGGCAGTAATACCGCCGCCTCCGGGAAGCGCCGGTCCACCTCCAGCGAAGCCGGGGTGTGGTTGCTCATTCGGCGAAGAAGCTCGTCCAGCATTGCGCACTCTCGTATCCAAAGCCTGCCGTGCATGATGCACCAAAAGCCGTGAGGCACCCAAGCCCCCCGCCCGCTGGCCGCTTGCGGTGAGCAGGCCGAGCGCGCCAAGATAGCCCGACCCCAAAGGAATGTAAGCATGAAATTCTGCAGCGCGTGCGGCCACAGCGTCACTCTGAAAACCCCCGAGGGCGACAGCCGCCTGCGCCATGTCTGCGACCACTGCCATACCATCCATTATCAGAACCCCAATATCGTCGCCGGGGTGCTGCCAACCTGGGGCAGCCAGGTGCTGCTGTGCCGGCGCGCCATCGAGCCACGCCGAGGGTTCTGGACCTTACCCGCAGGCTTCATGGAAAACGGCGAACCCTCGACGCCGCCGCCCGTCGCGAAACCGAAGAGGAAGCCTGCGCCCGCGTGGGCGCAACAGCCCTCTATCAACTGTTCGATTTGCCGCATATCGACCAGGTGCATGTGTTCTTTCGCGCAGAACTTGCCGACCTGGACTTTGCCGTGGGCGTCGAGAGCCTGGAAGTGCGCCTGTTCGAGGAGCACGAGATCCCTTGGGCGGAGCTGGCTTTTCGCACCGTCACCCGCACACTAGAATGCTACTATCGCGACCGCATCCGGCAGCACTACCCCATAGGCCATGAGTACCTGCCGCCGATGAACGTTTCGTCGCCTACTTAACTCAAGTTTCAGGGATACGGTTTCATGCGCTGGTTGCTTGCCCTTTTCTGCCTAAGTGTCGCCTCGGTGTCGCAAGCAGCCTTCACCGAAACCATCATCCGCAAGCCACAATCGGCCGTGCAGCCTGCCGCCCCGGCCACGCCCAGCCCTCAGTTGCAGGCGATCGACAAGGTGCTGGTGCTCAAGTCCGAACGGCGCCTGCAACTGATCAGCCGTGGCGAGCCGCTCAAGACCTACCGCATTTCCCTGGGCAAGCAGCCCAAGGGCGCCAAGGAGCGCGAGGGCGACAAGAAAACCCCAGAAGGCCTGTACTGGCTCGACTGGCGCAAGGCCAGCAGCCGCTACAACCTGGCCATGCACATCTCCTACCCGAACATCACCGACGCCGCCAAGGCGCGGCGCGCCGGGGTAAGCGCCGGCAGCATGATCATGATCCATGGCACGCCCCTCGACGAGGAATACCCGGAGTGGTACTTCCACACCCTGGACTGGACCGAAGGCTGCATCGCCATGCGTAACGCCGACATGCGCGAAGTGTGGAGCCTGGTGAAGGACGGCACGTTGATTGAAATCAGGCCATGACAGCGCTGCCTTGAATGCCTCGGCCCTGAGCGCCTGCTGATTCCCGGTCCTCCCGCAAAGAAATCCCCTACACCATTCTTGCCTTTGTCCTACGCCCAACAGGGCACGGGACCGCATTCAGCCGACTGGTCAAAGCCATAAAATCCACGCAATCGAGTACCTGATTCGTACACGCATTGCGGGATTTTCCATGCTCAAACGTGCCCTGAAACTGTTCGTCGCCGGCCTGCTGTCGACCCTCAGCTGCTTGCCCATCGCCCACGGCGCAAACCCTGCCAGCCAGCAACTGCGCGAGCAGCGCCAGGCAACCGAACAACTGGAACAACAACAACGCTTGCAGCGTTGGGAGCGCCAGTTGCCCACCACCCGCACGCCTGAGGGGCCGTCGCCCGACGGCGCCACAGAGCCCTGCCTGCCGGTTTCCGGGATACGCCTGACGGGCAATCGGCGGCTATCAGCCAGCGAGCTGAAGCGCAAACTGCACCCGCTGCTGCCAGCCTGCATGGGCGTTACCGCCATCAACCGGCTGCTGCGAGCGCTCACCGCGCGTTACGTCGAAGCGGGCTACCCGTTGGCCCGCCCTTACTTGCGAAAAATCCCCGAGGCCGGCCAACCGCTGGATATTCTCATTGACGAAGGCTACGTTGAGTCCATCGAGCTGACCGATACCGCCCCGCTGTCGTTACGGGGTGCCTTCCCGAAACTGCTCGGCCAACCCTTGCACCTGCCCGACCTGGAGCAGGGCCTCGACCAGCTCAACCGCCTGCGCGCCTATGACCTCACCGCCGATCTGATCCCCGGCCAGGGCCGTGGGGCCACCCAAATCGCCATCACCCCGCACAAAGTCGGCAGGCGCGTGCACCTGGAAGGGCGTTTCGACAACCGCGGCAGCGAGCTCACCGGCCGCCATCGCCTGAACCTTGGGCTCGGCGTGGATAGTCCGCTGGGGCTCAATGACGACCTGCGCCTGTCGCTGTCGTCGACCGTGCTCCAGCCCCCCGGCCAAAGCCAGGGCGTAAGCCTGTACTACAACATCCCTTACGGCCCCTGGAGCTTCACCCTCAGCAGCAGCCAGTTGAGCTACCGCTCACCCTTGCCAGCCGGGCAGTCAGCCAGCGGCGGCAGCCGTTTCAATGCGCTGGGTGCAGAGCGCGTGCTGTGGCGCAGCCAGCAGGGCATGCTCAGCGCCGGCATGCGCCTGGAGAGCAAGCGGCTGATCAACGAAGTCTCGGGGCTGCGGGTTCAACTGCAAACCGACGCGCTCACCACCCTTGATGCAGGGCTCAACCTGTTGTGGCTCGAGCATGGCGTGTGGAGCGCCTCGTTGGGCCTGGCTCAAGGCCTCGACGCCTTGGGCGCCGACCACGCAGCCGTCGGGCGCGGCGCCCCGCAACCGGACTTTCGCAAGTACCGCGCCAGCCTGCTGTACCTGGCCCAGGCACCACCGCAACGGCCATGGCGCTGGCAGAGCGAACTGAACCTGCAATACAGCCGCGACTACCTGCCCACCGTCGAGCAGTTGTCGCTCAATGACAACAACAGTGTGCGCGGCGTACGCCAGCATGCCGTAGCCGGCTCAAGGGGCGCGGTCTGGCGCAACACCCTGAGCTACCCCTTCAACCTGCCGTCATCGCTCACCGTGCAGTTGCGCCCCTACCTCGGCCTGGACCTGGGCTGGGCCCAGCTCCAACGCAATGCCCCCTCACAACGCCTGGCCGGCAGTGCCATCGGCCTGGAACTGACCCTGCCAAGCAATCGCATCCGCCTCGACTACCAGCGCGCGCTGTACGCCAGCGACCGCGCGCGAAAGGCGCTCGAACCCGGTTTCTGGGGCCTTGAGTGGACCCTGGAACTCTGATTCACCCACAAAAAGAAAGGAAACCAACGTGAATCATCACACCCCACCCAGCCTATTGCGCCCCGACCCTCTGCGCCTGGCCATCCTGCTGTGCCTGTTCGCCCCTCCTGCCCTGCAGGCCAGCGAAGGCCTGCAGCCCAGTACCGGCCCGGGCGGCACGCCCATTGTCAGCGATGTCAATGGCGTGCCGGTAGTCAACATCGTGCCGCCAAACGCCACGGGCCTTTCCCATAACCAGTACCAGGCCTACAACGTCGACTCGCAGGGCCTGGTGCTGAACAACGCCCTACAGGCCGGGCAGTCGGTGCTCACCGGCAGCGTCCTGCAGGCCAACCCACAGTTCCACGGCCAGGCTGCCGCCATCATCCTGAACGAGGTGATCAGCCGCCAGGCTTCGTTGATCCAAGGCCCGCAAGAGATTCTCGGTCGCCCAGCCGATTACATTCTCGCCAACCCCAACGGCATCACCATCAATGGTGGCAGTTTCATCAATAACACCCAGGCCGGCTTCCTGGTAGGCACCCCGGTGATCGAAGACCAGCGCATCAAATACCTCGACACCTTGAACGCCGAGGGCATCTTGCACGTGCAGGCTGGCGGCTTGAGCAACCTTAAAGGCGCACTGGACCTGATCGCACCGCGCGTGCACATCGAGGGCCCGCTGAAAAACGAAGGGGTCGCCACCTTTACCCTCGGGCGCAACCGTATCGACACCGCCAGCGGCGAAGTGCTGCAGCACCTGCCCGGCACCCCGTCGAGCATTGATGCCAGGCTGTTCGGTGCCATGCGCGCCGGGCGCATCCGCGTGATCAGCACCGCAGAAGGCGCCGGGGTGCAGGTGGGCGACGTCGAGCTGTTCAGCGACGACGAACTGAGTATCAGCTCGGCAGGCGACCTGGAATTCACCGGCACCCAGGCCAAGGCGAAAAAAATCAAGGCCAAGGCCGGGCAGAAGCTGGTACTCAACGCCAAGACCCGAGAGCAGGTGAAGAAGGACCGTGAGGCCTGGGACAAACGCTGGTGGTTCGTCACCACCGAGACTTACAGCCGCGACCGCACGCAAACCGACAGCATCCAGCAGGGCACCGCGCTGCAAGCGAACGAAGGCCTCAGCCTGGATTCCGGTGGCGACCTGCAGATGACCGCCGCCAAGCTCAAGGCGGGCACTACGTTGGCGTTGCACAGTGAAGGCAACCTCGACATTTCGGCAGGTGTCGACAGCAGCAAGGTCCAGGAACAGGTTCGCCACCGCAAGCACCTGTGGCGCGGCGACAGCGACAGCGAGCAGTACACCGAACGCGCCAACGGCAGCTCGCTTGAAGCCGGCAACCTGACCGCAACGGCAGGCAAAAAGCTGAAAATCAGCGCCAGCAACCTCAGCAGCCAGGGCGACATGCAACTGCAGGCCGCCCAGGTAGAGGTGGGCGAACAGGCGATGCAGGACAGCGGCCAGAAGCGTGACTACCGTGGCGACCTGGTCTCCGGCACATTCTTCGGTGACCGCAAGGGCAACGACACCCAAGGCAGCCAGGCCGTCGGCAGCACGGTAAGGGCCGAGGGCAAGCTGACGGTCAGCGCCGATAGCATGGCCATCAAGGGCAGCTCGGTGAGCAGCGCCGGCGATGCCGTGCTCTACAGCGACAAGGCCGGGCTTGAGGTGGGCGCAGCGCAAAGCACACGCCGGTCGCAGGACACCACCAGTGACAGCCAGCTCTTCGGCCTGCTGGGCAGCCGCAGCGAGAACAACAGCGACACGCAGCAGGTTCTGGTCAGCGATGTGCGCTCCAGCACCAACCTGCGCCTGGCCAGTGCCGGGGAGCTGAGCCTCAAAGGCGCCCAGGTGGCCGCCGGGCAGGCGCTCGAAGTCACCGCCAAAGGCGACGTGCACCTGGACAGCGCCGAAGCTACCAGCAGCCACACACAAAACAACCAGCAGCGCTCCCTCACCGCCAGCGCGAGCCAGACCCAGCAAGCCCAGGATGGCAAGCCCGGTTCGCGGCAGTATGACGCCAAGGTCGGCTACCAGGTCGAGAACCGCGAGCAGCACCAGTCAGCCACTGAACAAGTCGCCAGTACCCTGAGCGGGGCGAAGGTCGACGTGCGCAGCGATACCCGGCTGGTGGCCAATGCAGCACAGGTCAAGGCCACCGCAGGCGACCTGACACTCAAGGCGCCCAAGGTCGAGCTGAACGCGGCGCAGGACACCCAGCAAAGCCAAACAAAAACCACCATCAGCGGCGGCGACCTGGCGGTAACCGGCGGCATTGACCGGGTCGGCAGCGCTTTCGAGGGCCACCGCAACCAGACCGACCTGCGCGAAAGCACTGGCAGTGCTCGGCGCAGCGAGCTGAGCGCCAGCGGTAACCTGCTTATCGACACCCCCCATCTGGCGACCGAAGGCGCCAAGGTGAACGCCGAGGGCCAATTGCTGGTGAACGCCGAGCACATCGAAAACCGCGCCGCTGCCGACACCCATGAACGCGAAGAGTCCACCAGCAACTGGCAAGGCAGCCTGGGCGCAAGCATCGAGTACCGGGATATCTCCCGGCCGATCGAGCGCCTGGTCGAGGGCCGTGAAGGTGCGCGCTTCCAGCAGGCCGGCGTCGAGGATGCCATGGCGCCACCCAGCGTAGGCGCCGATGCTACCGTCGGGCATCTGGCTCGGACGCAGACCGACACCAGCAGTACCGCACAGCCTGCCTCTTTTAGTGGTACCAGCACCCACATCCAGGCGGGGCGTATAGAAGACCAGGGCACCCAATACACAGGCACTGCCGGGCAGCTGCAGATCGACGCCAACGAGCACCAGTTGCTGGCAGCCCAAGACCAGCAGAGCACGCGCGTGCAACGTACCGATATCGCTGGGGGCCTGCGGGTAGACACCAGCACCGGTGAAGATATCAACGCTCGCGTCGAAGGCAAGTACGCCACCCTGGACGATAACCAAACCACCCGCCTCGCCCGCCCTGGCAGCCTGAGCGGCCAGACCGGTATTCAGGTGCAACTGGGCAGTGACGGCCGCTACGAAGGCACCCGCATGGACGGCGGCGACGGCGCGGTCAAGGTGACCGGCGCCGGCACCCTGACGCTGGACGCAGCCCATGACCACACCCACCACAGCAAAACCCAGCTCGACACCAGCCTTTGGGCCAAAGGCGGTAATCGCCCTGGCAGCACCGGTGCCGACGTACGCGCCTATGCCGACCACAGTACGTACCAAAGCGACGACAGCAAGGCCCAGGTCGGCAGCATCGTCGCCAAGGGCCCGGTAGAGGTGGTCAGCAGCGGTGACCTCACCCTGGAAGGCACCCGCATTGACGCGGGCGGTGATATCAACCTGCACAGCGACGGCGTGTTGAAAGTGCTGGCCGCCAACGACAGCCACGAAGCCGTGGGCGACACACTCGGCGGCGGTGTCGAGATGGCGGGCACCGCAGGCACAGGCAAGGGCGGTGGCGTGGGCGGCCATGCCACGAGCGCCAAGGTAGATGAAAACGCAAGCCAGGCGGTGAATGCACAGTTCACCGCCAAGCAGGCACTGCAGCTCACCAGCCTTGCCCGCGAGGACATCGCACTGCAGGTTCAAGGGCTGCAGGCCAATGCCGCATCAATCGGCCTGACCGCCCGCAACGGCGGCCTGCAGGTAGAGGCGTCCAACCAGCACGAGCGCTACGACAACCGCGACATCAGTGCGGGGGCCGGTTTCAAGCTCAACCGCGGGGAAACGGCCGATCAGGATATCCGTGGCCTGCATGGCCGGGTGCAAGTGGCCTTGGACAAGCGCGATAACCAGAGCTGGAGCGACAGCACCCTGCGCGCCGACCAGATCGACATCAACAGCCGCGGCGACACCCGCATCGAAGGCGCCAAGCTTGATGCCGAGCGCATCAGTGGCACTGTCGGCGGCGACCTGCTGGTGGCCAGCCGCAAAGACCGCATCGACAGCTTGACGGTCAATGTCGATGGGCGCCTGAGCCAGGAGAAAAACCCGCAAGGCCATATCAATGCCGTCTCATCGCTGGCCGGCCCTGCCGCTGGCAAGGTGCAGGAGAAAGCCGGCAAGGCCCTGGCCCGAACAGAGCCTGGCTTGTCGCCGACGTTGAAGGCGGATGTCAGCCATCAACAGCGCGACACCGTGGCTCGCCAGACCACCTTGAGCGGCGCTCAAGGCATCGACCTCAAAGTCGGCGGCGATACACGCTTGGTTGGGGCCGCGTTGAAATCCGCCGAAGGTGCAGTCGACTTGGGTGGCAGCGATGTCAGCCGTGAAACCCTGAGCGGGCGCGACTATCGCCGCGATGTGTCGTTCGACGTCAGCAATGCGCCGGTAGACCTCGGCACGGCGGTGCTGGACAGCCTCAAAAGCAAAGGCGCGGCCGAAGGCGAAAACGCCCTCGACCTTGGCCTGCTGCGCACCAGCGGTTACGACCGCAGCGCGCAACTGGCCTCGAAAATAGACGCCAAGCCGTAAGCAGAACAGCCCGGGCAGCCGACCACTGCCCGGGCCTGAAGTGCGGGGGGGCTAATGCCCCCTCCAGCAACCTAAACATCATATTTGCGCTTTACAGTCTTTCCCCTGCGCACAAACCTACTAGAAAGGACACCTGATGAGTCGAGACAGCGGCGATAACCTGGACCGCAACCGTTCCGCCAACCCGCCGATGGCAAGCGTCATGGACGCCTACCTGAGCCGGCGCAGCGTAATCCGCGGCAGCCTTGGGGCGGCCATCGCCATGATTGCTGGTGCAGGCCTTGGCGGCTGTCTCGATCTGTCGACTGGCAAACCACCTGCCCCGCCTGCGTCAGCCAAACCCAAGCTCGGCTTTGCCTCGATCAAGGGTTCGCGCACCGATGCCTGCGCTATCGCCCCCGGCTACAGCGCCCACGTGCTGGCGCCCTGGGGCACGCCGATCAACAGCAGCGGCAGGCCGTGGCTGGCCGATGGCAGCAACAGCGCCAGCGACCAGGCCAACGCCATGGGCATGCACCACGACGGCATGCGCTTCTTCCCCATCGACGGCAGCTCCGACGACGGCCTGCTGGCGATCAATTTCGAGTACATCGATACCGCAGCGCTGCACCCCAACAGCCCGACCAACGCCCTGAGCGGCCAGCGGCCGGCCGAAGAAGTGCGCAAGGAAATCAACGCCCACGGCGCAGGCGTGATCCGTATCCGCAAGGTCGGCGGGCGCTGGCAGGTGGTCGACAACGACCCGCTGAACCGGCGTTTCACCACCGCCACGGTGATGGATATCGCCGGCCCCCTGCGCGGCACCGAGCATGTACGCACGCGCTTCTCACCCACCGGGGTCGAGTGCCGAGGCACCAACAACAACTGCGGCAATGGCTATACCCCATGGGGTACGTACCTGACGTGCGAGGAGAACTGGCCGGGTATTTTCGTCAATAACGCCCCCCGCCCTGCCGACCAGGTGCGCATCGGTGTTGCCACCGGCGCCAGCCAGTACCGCTGGGAAAGCGCCGCCGGTGATGCCAGCGAGTTCGACGACGAATTCGCCCGCTTCGACATCACCCCGTCCGGCGCCAGTGCCAGCGACGACTACCGCAACGAAGCCAGCACCTACGGCTATATCGTCGAGATCGACCCGTACAACAGCGCCACCCGCGCGGTAAAACGCACGGCGCTGGGGCGCATGCGCCATGAAGGTTGCTGCCCGGGCCTGGCTGTGGCGGGCAAGCCGCTGGTCTGGTACACCGGCGACGACTCCAACAACGAATACCTGTACAAGTTCGTCTCCGACGCCCTGTGGGACCCCGCCGACGCCAAGGCCCCCGACCGCCTTGCCACCGGCGCCAAGTACCTGGACAAAGGCAAGCTGTACGTCGCGCGCTTCAACGCCGACGGCAGTGGCGACTGGCTGCTGCTGGATGTCACCACGCCGACCCGCGACGGCAAGCCCCTGGGCGCGCTGTTTGGCGACCTGCCGGGCATCATCATCAACACCCGTGGCGCTGCCGATGCCGTGGGCGCCACGCCCATGGACCGCCCCGAGTGGACCGCCGTCAACCCGCTCAACGGCGACGCCTACCTGACCCTGACCAACAACAGCGCGCGCAGCCCGGACAAAACCGACAAGGCCAACCCGCGCGGCCCCAACCGCCATGGCCACATCATCCGCTGGCACGACAGCGAGGATCAGCAGCGCTTCAACTGGGATATCTTTGTTTTCGGCGCCAACGCCGATGGCGCGGCCGATATCAACCGCTCCGGCCTGACCGAAATGAACCAGTTCGCCAGCCCCGACGGCATGAGCTTCGATAGCCGTGGCGTGTTGTGGATCGAGACCGACAATAGCGAAGAAAGCGTGACCCGCTATACCAACGACCAGTTGCTGGCCGTGATCCCGACCGACCTGGTGGATGCCAACGGCAAGCAAGTGCCGGTGAATGCGCAGAACCAGGCGGACCTGCGGCGCTTCTTCGTCGGCCCCACCGGCTGCGAAGTCACCGGGCTAACCTTCACCCCCGACAACAAGACCCTGTTCGTCAATATCCAGCACCCGCAGAACTGGCCGTCCACGGACGTTGCAACCGACGTCACGCCTGCCGGCAGCAAGGTGCGCCCACGCTCCTCGACCGTGGTGATCCAGCGGCTTGATGGCGGGGAAATAGGTACGGCCTGAGTGCATCGCGGGGTTCTTTGTACCCCTGCACCGGCCTCATCGCAGGCTGGCGCCAGCTCCCACAGGATTGAGCCAAGCAGCTCTCTCAGGGCCGACGCAGTCTTTGTGGGAGATCACCCAGCCCTTCCGGGCTGCGCTGTCGCGCAGAGAACTGGGCACCGTGGGAGCGGGCTTGCCC
>NZ_JABWRG010000007.1:0-106987 GCF_014268825.1 Pseudomonas sp. SWRI51
GCCTTGCCCCGCGATGCGATGTTGGCAGTGCTATCGCTATCGCGGGGCAAGCCCGCTCCCACGTTATCCATGTAAATCAGATAGTTAGCGGTTGTTCTATGAGAGCTGGCGACAGCCTGCGATAGGGCCAGAACAGGCCTGCAAATGACTGTGTCCCACGCATGTAAATGCCTTTAGCCTTGCCTGGAATGCCGAACCATCGCGATGGGGCCGCAAACCGGCCCCAACTTCAAGCAACTGCCGAAGCACCGATTACAGGCTGTTTCAACGGCTCGGCCATCACCTCACGCGCCACCTTCCATACCAGCACCGCCGCGATGATATCGAACACTGCCAGCACCACGAACAGCGGGCTGTAGCCGATCTTGGTCACCAGAATGCCGAACACCAGGGTAAACACCGCAGCCCCGAGGTACCCACACATGCCACCCATGCCGGTCGCCGTCGCCACCTGGTCCTTGCTGAAGGAGTCCGAGGTGATCGAGTACAGCGCACCGGAAAGCGTCTGGTGCGCAAAGCCGCCGATGCACAGCAGCATGATCGCGGTGTACGGGCTTTGCACCAGGCCGATGCACGCCGGCCCGATCATGCAACTGGCGCCGAACACCAGCACCATCTTGCGCGAGGTGAACAGCGATACTTTCAGGTAACGGTGGAACAGCGGGCTGAGGTAGCCACCCAGCACGCAGCCGATGTCGGCAGCCAGAAACGGCAGCCAGGCGAACATCGCCACTTCCTTGATGTTCATGTGCCGCTCGGTCATCAGGTACAACGGAATCCAGGCATTGAAGGTCTGCCAGGCCGGCTCCGAAAGAATGCGCGCCGAGGCGATGGCGTAGAAGTTGCGGGTCTTGAAGATGCGTTTCCACGCGCCCTTCTCGCGGGTTTGCTGCTTGAAGTGTGCTTCCTGCCCGGACAGGATGTAGTCGCGCTCCTCGTCGCTCAGGCGCTTCTGGTCACGCGGGTGCTTGTACAGCAGCATCCACAGCAAGGTCCAGACGATGCCGGACACCCCGACCAGCACAAACGCCAACTGCCAGCCGCTGTGCAGGATCGCCCACACCACCAGCGGCGGCGCCAGCACCGCGCCGAGCGATGAGCCGATGTTGAACCAGCCGATGGCCACCGACCGTTCCTTGGCCGGGAACCACTCGGTGGTGGCCTTGACCCCTGCCGGCAACCCCGCCGCTTCCGTCAGCCCCAACAACCCACGCATGAACGCCATGCTCTGCCAGCCGGTCGCCAGCGCTGCGCCCGCACAGGCCACCGACCAGGCCATGGCGAACACGGCAAAGCCGAGCTTGGTGCCGATGAAGTCGATAAACCATCCCGCGATGGGCTGCATGAGGGCGTAGCACACCTGCCAGGTGGCGACGATCTTGGCGTATTGCTCGGTACTGATGGAGAGGTCGCTCATCAAGGTGGGCGCAGCCACCGACAGCGTGTTGCGGGCGAGGTAGTTGACGACGAGCCCAGCCGTGACAAGGCTGACCATCCACCAACGGATGCCTTTGATCTTCATGGTTCACCTGACTTTTATTTTTAGAGGTGTGGTGTTTGCCCCAA
The DNA here is from genome assembly GCF_014268825.1 of Pseudomonas sp. SWRI51. Taxonomy (NCBI): domain Bacteria; kingdom Pseudomonadati; phylum Pseudomonadota; class Gammaproteobacteria; order Pseudomonadales; family Pseudomonadaceae; genus Pseudomonas; species Pseudomonas sp. SWRI51. Next base: position 1,567 of record NZ_JABWRG010000007.1, read on the forward strand.
CAGGCCGGCAGGGCCAATTGAGACAAATTGTTTCAGGCGAGAGATTGACACGTCATAGGTCGTCGTACAACTAAATTTGAAGGAGCGGATCGTAGTGCTGTTCACCGGGCCCGCAAAGTGGCCCTAGCGATCTGACGTGAAAAGCGTTAGGGCGCGGATCGGCGCTTTGCTTGCAGCTGAAGCCGCAGACAGTATGTTGTACGATCTCTGCGAGGGAGTTACCTGCGATTCAGCTTGCGCAGTTCAGCTGCTCGGGACGAATGTCGATGGAGAACAGCGAGGTGTTGCGGGCCAGGTAGAAGTGCTCCTGGTGGAGCTTGAACTTGCGCATCGCCGCCATCAGTTGCGGCTCCTTGCAAGACAGCTGCTCAAGGCCCTGGCGTATCCGCGCTTCCATGCTGGCCTTGGCTTCTTCGGACAGGCTGCTGGGAGCCATGTCGATACGGTAACGGTAGAAAATCGTGTCGCCGTACATCATGCCGATGAACTCAAGCGTGGTCTGCGCATCCACCGCCCTTGGAAGCGCCGCATTCAACTGCACCAAGGTTGCCGCAAGCTGCGCCTTTTGCGCCGCACTCTCCTGCTCGGCCTTGTACGAGAAATAACGGCCAACGCCGACGATTAGCAACGTTGCGGCGATGCCGAGGTAGAAATTACGCGGGTTGCGGCGCTTTTTCGGTGCCAGTTTCATCAACATTTGAGGGTGCTCGTCCTGAGAGTTGCTGGCGTCAATCATACGGATCTGCATCTGCTGTAGGAAATCTCAGCCCGCCAGCACCGCCGCTCACCTCCAAAAACAGGCCTGTTGGGTAAAGGTAAAGACAGCGCATTAGTTGTTGGAACAGCCATTGCCCATCATGCGGTACGCCATGATGTGCCGGACACCCTTGGAGTCGTCATAGGTCAGTTGTATCGGCACGACATCGCAGACATCAGGCACTGGCGTGACAGCAACAACGGTCGCAATATCGAGGGTCTGAGAGTAGCTATAAGGCTCGATCGTAACCTCTGCGGTCTGAGTGACCTGGTCATCAGCCATCGCGACAGAACCCAGGCAGGCGAGGAGCAAAACGAGTAGCTGGTTCATAGCAATTACCTTTACTGAAGGCGTGAGAAAGCCAGAGCACCTGAACGGCGCCCAGTCGTCATGAAAAGTCGCGGGGTGGCCCGGCGCTGTCAGACGCCGGGCTGAGTAACTTCAGAAAGGCTTGGTGGGCAGGTACTTACCGTCCAGAGTGATCACGGCGCGGTGACCGCCGTCCGGATCTTCGACCTTCTTGATGTCCAGCTTGAAGTTGATCGCACTGATGATGCCGTCGCCGAACTTTTCGTGAACCAGGGCTTTCAGCGTGGTGCCATACACCGACATCATTTCGTAGAAACGGTAGATGGTAGGGTCGCTGGGTACACCGTCGAAGAAGCTGCCACGGATGGGCATCGACTGCAGCAGAGCGACCTGATCAGCGTCGAGGTCGAGCTTCTCGCCTACGACCTTGGCGGCGCTTTCCGGCAGCGGATGCTGGCCGAGCAACGCAGCGGTGACGAAGGCTTCAGACAGGCCGGTGCCTTCAACGATCTGGGCGAAGGACAGGTCCTTGCGCGCCTTGGCCAAAATGATGATTTCGGTCAGTTCCTGGCGAGCGGTGCGGGTAGCTTGAGTCTGGATCATGGTGATTTCTCCTGGGTGAGCAAAGGTTCGGGGACAGGTTTCAGGCGACGTGCCTGGCTTGCTGGTAAACGGCGTGGACTTCCGGGTTTTCTGCGAGAGACACAAAGGTGCCGGTACTGCCGTCAAAGGCGTCGATACGTCCGGTCTCGATGTCATAGATCCAGCCATGCAGGGTTACGCGGCCTTCTTCGAGCGCCAGGCGCACGGAGGGATGGGTCTGGATGTTGGCCAGCTGGGCGATCACGTTTTCACGCACCATGGAAGCGACTTTGCTTGGCTTGTCCACGTGCTGGCGGGCCTCGTTAACCACTTTGGCCGAGTCGGCGTAGCGCAACCAACCGGCTACGGCGGGCATGTGATCAAGGCACGTACAGGTAGCAATGGCAGTCATCGCGCCACAGTCGGAGTGGCCGCAAATCACGATGTCGGCAACCTTGAGCCCAGCCACTGCGTATTCGACCGAAGCCGAAACGCCGCCCGGCTCTGGCCCATACGACGGCACGATGTTGCCGGCATTGCGAATGACAAACAGATCGCCTGGTTCGCGCTGGGTGACCAACTCAGGCACCAGTCGGCTGTCCGAGCAGGAGATGAACAGCGCCTTCGGGGCTTGCTGGTTGGCAAGGTCCTTGAACAGTTTTACCCGCTCGGGAAAGGCGTTTTTTTGAAATTTCAGGAAACCGTCGATGATCGCTTTCATGCTGCCGTCTCAATGTCGCTGGGTGTGAGACAAAGATTAAGCAGCACAAGACATAAGGTAAAAGTCTCATTTATTATGCAGTAGATCAGATTATCTTATGGGTTAACGCATGCTCGCTCGACACATCCAGTACTTCCTGGCGGTTGCTGAACACCTCAGTTTCACGAAAGCTGCAACGGCGCTGCATGTGTCCCAGCCGGCCCTTTCGCAGCAAGTAAGGCAGTTGGAAGAGAGTCTGGGCGCCCCGTTGTTCGACCGCTCCGGGCGCACGACGCGCTTGACTGACGCAGGGCATGTCTATCTGCTCTATGCACGCCGTGCAGATCAAGAATTGCGTGAAGCCAAGCGCGCCATCCATGACGTGAGCGACCTCAGCCGCGGATCACTACGCGTAGCGGTAACGCCGACGTTCACAACCTATCTGGTGGGGCCGCTTATTGAAGCCTTTCACGCCAGGCATCCTGGCATCACTGTGAATCTGAAGGAGCTTGCCCAGGAGCGCATCGAGGAGCTGCTTTTGGCGGGAGAGTTGGACGCAGGGATCGCGTTCGACGAAATAAACACGGCCGACCTGGAAGCCGTTCCGCTGTTGAACGAAACGCTCGCGTTGGTGGTGAATTGCAGGCACCGCCTGGCTAAACAACAGTTCATTACCTCGCAGGGCCTGAATGCTGAGTCTTTGGTTCTACTCAGTACAGAATTCGCCACACGCGAACAAATCAACCGCTACTGCCGCAAACACGAGATTCACCCTAAGGTTCAGATGGAAGCCAATGCCCTTGGCGCGGTGATCGAGATCGTTCGCCGAACGAATCTGGCGACTCTGGTGCCTGCCAAAATAGCCCTGGCCCACGACGACCTGGTGGCCATCACCCTGAAGCCCGAACGCTTGCAGCGAAGGGCCGTGCTGATACGGCGCAAGGAAGCCTTCCTGAGCGCGGCGGCGCGAGCTTTCATTGAGCTGGCTAAAGAAGTATCCAGCGATCTGGATGAGTGAGCCGCCAAGGCTGATAGCTCTGGGGATAGTGACGGCGCAACCGTGGGAGATGCTGGCTTTCCACACAAAAAACCTGACCCTTCTTTGCAAAAGGTCAGGTGATGGATGACTTACAGGCCGAGTTCAGTCAGGCCCGGGTGATCATCCGGACGACGGCCCAGCGGCCAGTGGAACTTGCGCTCGCTTTCCTTGATAGGCATGTCGTTGACGCAGGCGAAGCGACGGTGCATCAGGCCATCGGCTTCAAACTCCCAGTTCTCGTTACCGTAGGAACGGAACCAGTTACCAGAATCATCGTGCCACTCGTACGCATAACGGACGGCGATGCGGTTGTCGGTAAAGGCCCAGAGTTCCTTGATCAGGCGATAGTCGAGTTCTTTTTTCCACTTGCGCGTGAGAAAACCTTTGGCCTCTTCGCGATTAGTAGCGAATTCAGCGCGGTTACGCCATTTGGTATCCAGCGTATAGGCCAGCGAAACTTTCTCGGCGTCGCGGCTGTTCCAACCATCTTCAGCGAGGCGAACTTTTTCAATCGCTGTTTCGCGAGTGAAAGGAGGAAGTGGCGGGCGAGTTTGGGCATTGGACATGGTAGTGACTCCAGTCGAGCAGGATAGATAGAATGTGAGGGGTGTTTAAAGCGCGCGCGTTAAGGCGTGAGCTCTTTCAGCAACATCCGCGCAACGTCCTTTGCATTATCAGCAGCGTGATAATCACCCATAACTCGCGCCATGGTGATTGCGCCTTCCATCAAAACAAGTAACTGCCTGGCCAAGACCAACGGTTGCTCGGTGTTCAATTGCTCCGTCAGTTCAAGCGTGTAGTCTAAAAGCTTTTGTTTATGTCGCTTTGCTATCTGGCGGATGGGGTCATCGGGGCGCCCAACCTCGCCTGCTGTATTGATGAACGCACAGCCACGAAAACCATCGGTTTCGAACCAGCCCTTTAAAACCGTGAACATATTAAGTACGCGGTCATACGGCGTACCGGCCTTGTCGCACTCTGTTCTAAACCAGTTCATCCAGCGCACATCGCGCGCACTCAACGCCGCAGCAGCCACATCGTCTTTGGTAGCGAAGTGGTTATAAATGCCCTTGCGGGACACGCCAGACGTCTTCACCAGTAGATCCATGCCTGTGGCATGAATCCCGTTCTCGTAAATGAGTTTCTCGGCGGTGGCGAGGATCTGGTCTCGGTGATCTATCGTTGGTCGGCTCATGGACTCAATGTAGAACGGTCGTTCTCTCTAGTCAAGCACGATCGTGTGAATTCTCGATCACGTGAGCCAGGCCGGTGTGCGGGGCTTATGCAAACGGTCAATCGTGCCCATAGCGGGAATATATTTTGCGCGCTAAATATTATAGCTCAATGTACATCTCAAGCACTAAACACCCGCTCATCCCTGATCCCGCATTGGAGAACCACCATGACCTTTCGCAAAACCTTCGCCATTGCCACATTGACGCTCGGCGCCAGCTTTGGCGCTTTCGCCGCTGGTAGCCAAGGCGTGGACCAAACCACCCAAGGCTTCCTCGAGGCTCTGGCTGCAGGCGGCGGCAAGCCACTGGAAACCCTGCCGCCGAAAGACGCCCGAGCGGTGCTGACCGGTGCCCAGGCCAGCGTCAAGGTCGATTTATCAGGTATTCAGGTCGAGCGCCGTACCATCACGGTCGACGGCCAACCGCTGGAAATCCGGGTAGTACGCCCGGAGGGCACCCAGGGTGACCTGCCGGTGTTCATGTTCTTCCATGGCGGTGGCTGGGTGTTGGGCGACTATCCGACCCACGAGCGGCTGATTCACGACCTGGTGGTGGGCTCTGGTGCGGCAGCGGTCTACGTCGATTACACGCCATCGCCCGAGGCCCGCTTCCCCACCGCGATCAATCAGGCTTACGCCGCCACGCGTTGGGTGGCTGAGCACGGCAAAGAGATCGGTGTGGACGGCACCCGCCTGGCGGTGGCGGGCAACAGCGTCGGCGGCAACATGGCCGCGGTAGTCGCCATCAAGGCGAAGGAAGCAGGCACCCCGAAGCTGCGCTTCCAGGCGCTGCTGTGGCCTGTGACGGATGCCAATTTCCACAACGGTTCGTACAACCAATTCGCCGAAGGGCACTTCCTGACACGCAACATGATGCAGTGGTTCTGGGACAGCTACACCACGGATCCGAAGCAGCGCAACGACATTCACGCATCTCCGCTGCGCGCCAGCCTGGACCAGCTGAAAGGACTGCCACCGGCACTGGTACAAACGGCTGAAATGGACGTGCTGCGCGATGAAGGCGAAGCCTACGCCCGCAAGTTGAACGCCGCTGGTGTGCCAGTGACCGCTGTGCGCTACAACGGCATGATCCACGACTTCGGCCTGCTCAACGTTCTGCAGGCAGTGCCTGGAACCCGCAGTGCGATGGACCAAGCGGCCCAGGCGCTCAAGCAACATCTGAAGTAAGGGTAGTACTCAGCCCTGGAGCGCAACAGTGTCGTGCTCCAGGGCTGATTTTTGGTCGCTGATAATGGACAATAAAGTCCGTACTTTCAGGCCCTTACGGCCCTCAGGGTTTCAGGCCTCGCTGAAATTCCGCAAAGCTGTCACAACTGCTGAAATCAGCCGCTCTGATCAATTGCAAATACAATAAAACCTGTATTTTTAACTTAACAACATGATTTACATCATTTTTTCTTTCCCCACTCCTTCGCAATGGCTTGGGCAGCAACCGAATCCGGTATGGCCCCCGAGCTGAACGCAAAAACCTTATCAGCCCGCCACAGTTTCAACGCCGCTTCTTGCGCGCTGGCAGGATGTTGGACTTATTATGTGTCATGGATGGGCATCATAACGCCATCATTTAGCGCAATAGGTTGCCTCATGGCCAGAAGCCTCAGACTGCAAAATAAGCTGCACAGCCTCTATCTGATAGATGTCGGCATCGCGTTGTTAGATGACGACAACCTTGTCAACAAGCTTTGGACACTTCGCCAGGGCGAATGGCTCGATCTGAATGCGACCACTCTCACCTGTGAGCCTCTTCAGAAATATCGGCTGGAGTACATGGTGACCCGGGGGCCTATTCCTGGGCATTGGGCGTATCGCCCATTCGACTCAACCGAACTGAACCTTATGTTCACGGCAAAACATTGTGATGACATCGCACACGCGTGGACGCTGGATCGCTTGTAGGCCTATCTGATTTGCTTCTGGTTAGCTCCCGATAGTCGCCGCCCTAAGTGTCTATTTCTCGAAAGCTGATGAGGTATCCTCCTAGGCGCTCTATGGAAAAAGTGTCGCAGACACCGCATAGAAAACGCCAGCCAGGGAATCACGAGAGTCGATGACCGGAACGATGGGGTCGTTTTTCCGGTGGCAACACGTAGGGATCTCTTACTCATTCATCCGGAGTGCGGGTAGCCGTCTCGACGGATCTGAATAGTCCACGAGCGCAGCGCCCTTCCAATAGTGATGGAGCTCGGACATCAGAAGCTGATGGTTAAAATTGCTGGCGGATCGCCCTTAGCACACGGTTGTGGATTTCCAGTTTTCGGAAGCAGCCAGCTTATCCGACTCGCTTCACTGACCTCGAGGCACTGATGCCCAATCCCAAGATTCTGCTACCTGATCACCAAACCTACGCCGAGGCAGTAGATGTAATGAGGCTGTCCCACGAAGCTGTGGATACTGGCGCGCCTACGATTGGGATGGAAGGGGTGGATTGGAGGGAGCATTGAGCGAGCTCCCTCCGTGCATTAAAGCTTTGATTTTTTCAGCACAGCTTTAATTGTCGAAATCCATCGCTGGTTTTTGAGAATTAAAACTGTCGCAAGAAGGCCCGGTTTCATTGGGGGCGCGCCTACCTCTTGAGAACAGGCAAAACTGTCGCAAAGGACTGAAATGCAGATTTAGGCATCTGCGCTGGCGAATTAAAACTGTCGCAGCCAGCACTGACGCGGCTTTGAGCGGTTTTTAACGCAGATCTTGTCCTGATCGGGACTCCCACGTCGCAAGTAGAAACATTGCCATGGAGCCAGCTAGGTTAACGGCCAATTCGGCGTGCCGGGGCGCTGCCTTCGCACCATTTCTACCCTTTCCGTGCGCATCGCTGAGGCGATTTCTCAACGAGCCCAGTCCCTCTACAACTGCAGTGCAGCCTCCCAAGATTTGCTTAAAAACCACCTCTTCATGCTGCGCCTTTGTCAGGTTGAGTAGAGAGGCTGTTTGCTTGTAGAGCTTGTTGAGATCAGGATTTGCTTCATGCTCGCTGTCGCCCGCTTCTTCTAGGATATGCTTGCAGACGGACTCAAGAAGCGTCCGAGCCATGGTGATCGCCCCCTCAGGATCCGAAGCACGGCGCTCAATCGCTTTAGCCCAGGCGCCCCGGACATGTTCGGCGTCGAAGCGGTTCATCGCCTCAGACACCACCGCATCAGACGGATGTGCACCGCCGGACTCAGCGTAATCAGCAAGTGCTCTGAACTCATCCCATATGAAGCTCCTTCGTTCCGCGTACGACCCAAATTTTGGCTTTATGAAACCCCAGAACTGATCTAGGTTCCGGTGCAGTTTCACCCAAACGGGAGCAAGCGAAGCAGCATGTGGGTCGTCCAGTATGCTCTGACGGTAAAGTGGGTAGTCGCGCTCGTCGTCGTTGTTACCGAGTCCGGTCGCACGGTTTACGTAAATAGCCTGTAAAGCATCAACATCGTCGATCAGAGACACTGGCGCCTTACCTCCAATGCAAGCCCATACTGACAGCGATTCAGGAACCGCTCCATCATGCTTCGTTCTGGAACGTATTATAAAAATGGCAGCTCTCTAGAGCACGAAGATATCATTCGACTAAGCGCTTAGTCGCAGCCCCCAGGGGCCTAACCATTAATTTCATCCTCCTCTAGCCTGATGCTTACAGCTTTGCATTCGTACAAGGAGTCTCCATTGCTATCATGGATTAAGCAGCTGATCGGCCAACCAGCCCGCGACTACCAGGAGCGATTTGCCCAGGCCTTGAAGCGCAGCAAAAGCTGGGGCTTAGCGCCCTCAGGTTTCAGGCGCACCGACCAGCGCTTTGTCAGCGAGCACAACCTCCAAATCTTTCAGCAAGTGGCGGCAGCGCATCTATCCCATTTCCATGCTGAAGATGTTTCTCAGCAGTGCTTTGCCGTAACCGCAATGCTGAAAGCCCCATTAGAAGAAGCTCTGGGGGTGCCGCTCACATTCACCCTAGGTTATGTCGAGTACAACGGACACAATGTTTTCCATAGCGATACCCGTGATCTCAAGACGATGCTGAAAAAGGGCGTACCTTCCTTAGCTCTGAATCTGCATGCGTGGCTCACGCTGCCAAGCCATGAGGTAATTGACATGACATTTGGCACGACCTACGGCGTGGTCAATGAAGTGCCGGATGTCATTGGCCGCATGTGTTTCCTGCATCCGGATGATATGACCCCCGATATGCAGTATCACCCGCAGCTGATTGGGTGGGATTATCTGGAACGGATCGGTGCTACGCACATCTTGCTGATGCCGTCTTGAGCCTCACACCGTATGAGCCTGCTGATCATTGGAAGACGCTGGCCCTAACCAAACGATGATTTACGCTCCAGCACGCAGGCGCTCAGGAATGAACCGTCAGCTCCTGCGAAGCCGTAAATCCCCTGATTAACGTCACCGATGGTCTTCTACGCCCAGAACGAGTCAGCGCAGGACCGGAAAATGATGGAGGGTTCCTCGGCGGAGGATGGTGAACACCGCATGCTACGCGCTGTATGGCGGGTCCTCGGAAGCGACTGGAAACCTGAAGGTTCGCTGTTTTTCCTTTGATCTCAAGTGATCCGTTGCTTGGAAGCTTCTCTGCTCTACGTACTTTTCAGGCAACTCTAAAAGTTCGGGGTATGCTCTAATCCGAGCTTCAATCTCCTCAGCGATCCGCAGATAGCACTCGGCATAGCTGTCCGCAATCACAGGAATGACTTCTACGTTGAGTGACCTCATGAGCGAGGTAACAGGAGTAACCGCAGTGCATTTGGCCGGTCTACATGTCGTCGTCACGTGCCTGCTTTGGCACAATCGGCGGCATGACTGCCTCGCCCAACCTCGACCAGATGACCCCGGAACAGCTCGTGCCTTGGCGGCACAGGCGTTGCAATTGCAGTCCCAGGTCGAAGCGATGAGCAGAAAAATCCAGAACGATGAAACCATCATCGAGCAGCTCACTTACGAAATCGCCCTTCTTAAACGCCACAAGTTTGCCAAGCGCAGCGAGCAAATCAGTCCGGCGCAAGGCAGCTTGCTGGATGACCTGCTCGACACAGACCTTGAAGCTATCGAAGCAGAGCTGAAACAGCTCCTCCCAGCTTCGCCACAGGCCGAGCCAGGGCACTCCCCGAAACGTGCGCCATTACCGCCGCAGTTTCCACGCACGGTGATTCGTCACGAACCATAAAACACGCTGTGCGCTTGTGGCTGCCAACTTCAACGCCTGAAGCTGTAAGTCAGGAAATTTCAGAGACACCGTGCGCTTGGGTCGCGGAGGTCAGTGGTGTTCCAGTCGGTTTTTTGATGGTCATATTGAAGATGGTTGCGTGTTCGCGGTCTTCGTCTTGCCGGAATTCGAAGGGTACGGGTTGGGGCACAATCTGATGCACAAAGCAGAGACTTTTCTATTTCAACGCCATCAGAAAATATGGTTAGAAACTGCTGAAGCAATCCGTGCGAGCGGATTCTATGAAACCTTTGCTGGCAGCCCGTGAAGAACCTACCGGAAGGTGACATTCGTTTTGAGAAGCAACTGAAGTAAAGCGAGAATAAAGGTATCGAGAAGGTTAGATGGGCGCCCGGCCAATTGCGCAAGGTGTGTTCCCGGAACGCTTACGGCGCAACACTTCAATTTCCCGGCGAAACTCGACAAGCTGATGCCAATGCCAGCCTTGGTCCCAATGTCCACTGATTGCTACCTCTGCGTGGGACGAAGCCGCGATTTCAGCCAGGGCCCATGCCCTCGCCAACATAGAACTGACGATTTGTCCCAAAACCGAATGATGACCTCCCACTCAGCACAACAGGTAGATCTATTCACGCTCCAGGCTACGAGCATCTGCGGTGACCGCCTCCACAACCCCCGCCAGTTCCCGCACCAAGTCAGGCTCGAAGCGCTCCAAGTAAGCAGTGATTGTCTGATTGCGCAGCATTCGAGATACATAGCCCTTGGCTACCACGAGTACCAGCATGGTTTCGCCGAGGGTGTCCTCGACCAACCGGTAATCGTGGTAGAGCTTTTCCATCTCCCGCTCCATGCGTGCAATGTCTTCAGCAGTCACGCCCTCACTGACTTTCTTTGCCTCAACCAGCTGTTCAGGACGCGAAGCGGCCAAGACCATTTCGGCGTAGCGGCCAGTAAAACAGTTGGCCGAAATCATCATCTCGACTAATTCTATCTGGCGCATTGGCTTCATCTTGCGCAGCACGCGAAAGACCGCCTGACCGACCATTCGCGTTTTCAGCATCTCAGCGACCTCCGGCGCAATTCCCCGCAGCAAATGCTGGCGCTCGCGGATGCGTCCAACGTTGACGCTCAAGACTTCGGCAATCCGCTCGGCTGTCGTTCCTTTGCGAATGGCCTCCAGAATCATCTTGTGCTCTTGAACTGGGGTAAGGCGGTTGATCTGCCGGTTGTAGGTAAATCCTTCGTCATCTGTCGCCAACAGGCACAACGCGTCTTTTGCTCCCAGCTGTACGAGGGCAGACAGTCGCAAATGGCCATCCAGCAGCAGATAACGGGGCTCCTCTCCCACCCCGTGAACCGGCTCGGGATGTACTGCGAGCGGTTCGACGACCCCAAGCTCGCGGATGGAAGCTAAAATCGCCGCATATTTGACGGAGGTCAGCATATCGGGGGTGACTTGGCGAGAGGGCAAAATCAACGGTAGGCGGACTGTAATCAGGTCAGGTTCAAAGGCACGCTTGATGACAGTCATGCATCCCCCTGAATACGCTCGGCCAATACCTGCGGCATATCATCAATGCCTTCGCTGTGTAACATTGACCGGAAGAATTCATCGGCTAGTAACCGACGCAATGCGGTCACGACGAAGAGCAATCGTTGCTCACTGATGTCCGCCTTTTTCACCATTAGGCGCTGACGGCGCACCTCAGTCTGATAGGCGGTCAGCAACTGGCGGGGAGTGGTCATGCGCTCGCCTAACTGATGCTTACCATAATCTTTCCCTAGGATCCGTCGACGGTCGAGCAGACGGCGCACCTTGATGAGTTCATCTCCTTTCAACAGCCCACTTTCATAGGCCTCGACCATTGTGGCTTGGATCTGGGCATCGTCAGACCGTGCAACATGGATCGCAACTTTAATCGGCAGCCAGCCCTTTTCGACGGCAGCGATCAGACGTTCCTCTCCTTTCCGCAACAAGATCAGAATGCCGCCAACATATGCACGGTCCAAGCAGGTTTTCTGCGCAATTTGCTTGATGGAGTAACCACGTTCGTGCAGTACGTGGATCGCAATCAGCAAGTCGCGGTTCGAGTGCTTACGCCGCGCCAGATTCTCTACCAAGCTGATGAGGTATCGGTCTGCCTCAGCCGCCGTCACCACGACCGCCGGAATGGCCGACTCCCCTAGGACCTTGAAGGCTTCGAAGCGCCCCTGTCCACAGACCAGATCAAAAGTCGAACCGTTACGGGTCACTGTGATCGGCCGTTTCAACCCAAGACTCGCAATGTTTTCCACCAGGCGTGCAAACACTTGTTGATTGCGACTTCGCGGGTTGAGCACGCGAATATCCGCGAGTGAGATCTGTGCAATAGGCGCTGCTTGCGCCACATGAAGTGCAAGATACTCCCCCGATGTGGCCATTACGCAGCGCTCCCCAAGGGAATACGTCGACTCAGGGCCGTTAAGATGTCCAAGCTGTCAAACCGGTAGAGTTCCAGTTCGCGCGGATTAGTGTCTCCCAAACGTAGGTGAGGTGCCGCCAAATCGATCATGGGAAAAAGATAGTAATCAAGCACTTCCTGCTCACCGGGGAGCATGCGCACAGCGACAGTTAGGTCAGGCAGTAAGCCGAAGTCGAAGCGAAGTTGCCAACGTCTGCGCGCCGACTCTGAGCATTGACAGCGGCAAAGCACTACCGAGATCGAAAACTCTTCATTGACCCAAACCAATTGGGTCTGCGGATCGACTGAGATGCGACCGCCAACAAGACGAATGCGCTCTTGCGTGTCGACCAAGATGTGCGGATACAGCTCCCGCAGCCGGCGATTGGCCTCCATAAAGCTGTAGTCCCGTGCGGGGGAATAGCCAATCAAGCTGTAGCTGCGCAGCAAACTGCCAAAGCGCTGGCGATAACAACTGCTGGAGGGGCAATCCTCTTGCTCATCAATGATCAACCCAGACAGGCAACCTCGCTCCGCAAATAGTTGCTTCAGAATGGCCAGCATTTGCTCATCAGTCCAGTGCCGTGACCGCGCACAGATGATGGCTTGTGCCGCGAGAAACAATGCGTGGTCGACCACTGAGGCGAAAGCACCATCGGCCCGCACCAACTGATCAACCGGGTTAGGTGTACGGGGTTGTTTCAGCTTGCCAGAAGTGCGATTCCAGACGTTGTTACCGATGTACTTTTCATTGATCAGTACCTGATGCACTACGCCCCGTGACCACGGTCGCTGGAAGTCTGTAAGAAGTCCCCGCCGATTCAGATGTGTTGCGATTTCAGCTTCGGTTCGGCCTTCCCTGACAAAGGCATGGTAAATATCCTGAACGACCTGTTGTTCGGACTTCGGACCAGGTGTGAGAATCACCCGATCCGTCTGAAGGCTTTTGTACTCTCCCCGGTCTAAGATTGCTTTAGGCTGCCCTGTCTGATCGATAAGTTGACGCCTCAGTCCATATCCAGCCGGGCCACCTTGTCGGTAGCCCAGCTCGATCAAGCGCGACTGCCCCGCAAACACCTTGACGGACAGCTCACGGCTGTACTCACCAGCCATCATGCGTTTAACACTCTTGATGATGCTAGATACCGGTGAGCCATCGTTAACGAACTGTTCGGCGCAATATTCGACCCTGACACCCGCCTGCCGACATCTAACTTCGTAGCTGGCACTCACGTCAGGGTCCTGAAAGCGCCCCCAGCGACTTACGTCATAGACCAGAACTACAGAGAAATCGGACTGAACCGCCTCTACGTCTCGAAGTAGCTGCTGAAGAGCTTCCCGACCATTCAGGCTCAAGCCACTTTTCCCCGCATCGGTGTACACCCGGACGATCTCCAGCTCATGCGCTGCCGCATAAACGCGAATGGCATCCAGCTGATTTTCAGTGGAGTACTGCTGATGCTCCGTCGACATGCGGACGTAGGCAGCAGCTCTATTGTTGCTCTCTGCCAGGGATAGATGTGCTTGTCTCATTTATTGATCGATGCCCCCTCAGCGGCTTGGGGTATACACCCATACCAAGCAGTAGACCGCTCCACGCCTACCGGCCTTCGTCAGATGCGCCACACTCGAATATATCCAGGAGACACAGAAAAATGATCGCGAAAATGGGCAATCCATTTCCAATCAATGCTGAAATCTACGCCAGCGCCGTAGCCGCTGCTCTATGCACCGAATTAGGCACGTCACATCGAGCAATCAAGACGCTGCGCCATTGGACCGATGCCAGTGAGCGCACCGCTAAGCACTGGCTGGCGGGCAGCCATGGTCCCAGCGGCCTTCATTTGGTTGAATTAATGCGGCATTCAGACCATGCGCTTCAGGCAGTGCTTGAATTGGCACAGCGGAACTCATCCGTGGCAGTGGTCTGGCTTCCCGCTTTGCGCGAGCGTTTGCTTGACGTCGCGGAAATGATCGAGGCTTGCCTGGGTCCTAGCAGCGCTCACTGACAGCCCTTGGCACGGTCCCCGGTCTCTCTATGTGTCTAGCCAAGGAATTGATCTCACATATGCAGTGCCGCTGCGTACCACCAATACCTCTATCCTTAGCGTAAGGAGGCATAAACGACGGTGTGACGTTGACCGCACGGGCGCGCCTCTCCGGTCGGCGAACAGGCGAAACCCTGCCGACGGAATGTTTCTTGGCATTGCGATGACGGCAACTTCGGATGGAAGCTGCCGTTGCTTGAGCATTTCAGCGGCGATGTCGCGGTAGGCGCTGATTACCAAGACCAAACAGATCTTCTAAAAATTTCTCAATAGCGGCTTAGATCCCCTTGTGCTTCAGCGAGACCCCTACATCACATCAAAGGATCTCGCCTTAGCGCTGATTGGAAAAATTGGCACCGCCGGTGCGACGGGATATGCCATTGAGTTCGCAGGCTCTACCGTCGAATCCATGTCGATGGAAGCGCGTATGACACTTTGCAACTTGGCAATCGAGGCAGGTGCGCGTTGTGCCATGGTGGCATTTGACGACACGACAGCGGCGTACATTCGTGTCAAACCGATGGCTCCGACTGGTCAGCGGTGGAGTGATGCCGAACGCTATTGGCGTACCCTCTGCAGTGATCAGGGGGCCGTCTTCGACGCAGAAATTCGCATGGATGCGGGTTCAATCAAGTCGCACGTCACATGGGGAACCTCTCCGGAAATGGTCGTGGACATCGACGGATGTGTGCCTTCACCGCAGGAAGAACACGATCCGGTAAAACGTCATAGTATTGATCGGGCCCTGAAGTACATGGATCTGCAACCCGGTACGGCAATACGGGACATCGTCTTGGATAAAGTCTTCATTGGCTCCTGTACGAACTCTCGAATCGAAGATCTTCGTCTTGCAGCGTCCGTCGTTGCAGGAAAGAAAGTCGCCAAAAATATCAAACAGGCACTGGTCGTTCCTGGCTCGGGCTTGATCAAAAAGCAGGCCGAGTCGGAGTTGCTTGACCGTGTCTTCATAGATGCCGGCTTTGAATGGCGGGACGCAGGGTGCTCAATGTGCCTGGGGATGAACGAGGACCGGCTGACTGCCGGGGAGCGTTGTGCCTCGACCTCAAATCGGAACTTTGAAGGGCGTCAAGGCCCTGGTGGACGCACCCACCTTGTTAGTCCAGCGATGGCAGCTGCTGCCGCGATTGCTGGCCACTTTGTCGATGTTGGAGAGGTCTAGACCACTATGCAACCATTCACTTATCTAAAGAGTAAGGTTGTTCCGTTAGATCGTGCCAATGTGGATACGGACGCCATCTTACCGAAGCAGTTTCTAATGATTATCGAGCGCAGTGGTTTCGGCCAACATCTGTTTGATGAATGGCGTTATCTTGATCACGGAGAACCATATCAGGATTGCTCTAAAAGGCCCCTAAACTTAAGTTTCCCACTTAACCAACCTCGTTTTGAGGGTGCTGGAATTTTGTTGGCTCGGGGAAACTTTGGTTGCGGTTCAAGCCGTGAGCATGCGCCTTGGGCTTTGCATGACTGGGGCATTAGGGCAATCATTGCACCTAGTTTTGCTGAAATATTTCATGGCAACTGCTTCAAAAATGGGATTCTACCCATCGTTCTGGACGAGGATACTGTCGAAAAATTGTTCGTCGCAGTTGAGCACATGCCAGGCTATCAACTAAGAATTAACCTTGAGAAACAAGAAATAGTAGACGATCAGGGCAACAGAGTGCAGTTTGACGTGGATCCATTCCGTAAGCACTGCTTACTTAACGGCTTGGACGAAGTCGGTATGACTTTGGTTTTTGAGAATTAAAACTGTCGCAACGGGGCCCGAAATTCGCGGGTTACAGCGTCATGCTGAGAAAGGTCAAAACTGTCGCAACTGCCCAAACAGCGGGTTCGGCCTGATGCTCTAGAGAATTAAAACTGTCGCAGCCACAAACGACGCGGCTTTCAGGCGCGCTCAAGAGGACCGGCGGCGAGTTGGCCGCCGGTCGTAGAATCATCGAGAGGGATGAAGTAGGCGACGATACCAATGGTCATCAACCAAACGTGGGTTGAACTTTTGTCCGGGGTGTCACCAGGGAAAAGGATCATGGTCAAGACTACACTCTGGCAGAATCAGGCAGCGCTGATCAATGCGCTTGGCGGCTGATTGCCTAGGGTGACCAATCGAAAGTCTTGGGAAGTCATCACACTGGTCTCCCACAGCTATCAGGAAGCAGCCAGTGCACAGATTCGACGTTGAGAATGCAGGCTGCTCTAACTATTCCGGATAGACATCCGGTAGATTGAGCGTAAGCACATATGTTTGTAGCTAGACGATGGGCGCTCCATCAAGAAACTGCCACGGAAGCTGAAGAATTTCCTGATCTTTCAGAGCTCGCGCTCCGATGATGCATTTTATCGCTGAAACGCTGCTATTCGAGCGCATCAGCCTAGAGAGACGAATCCTGCCTTGACGCGACTACACACCGCGGATTAGCGTTGCGAGCGCAGAGTGACACATCCTCCACTCTAAGTCTTCTGGCATAGTCTGGACTGCATATTTTCTGATCTGTGTTTTGCGGGGACCGACGCCGGGCCGGGCTTGATGTTTGGATCTGATAGAATTGCCATTTTATTTAGAAAGCAAAAGGACTAGCTAATGCGCTTTAGAAGCATTGCAAAATGGGACAATCCAAAAGAAAGTACATCATTACTTTATTTCGCCCAATTAGTAGATGAGCTTTTATTTGACTACACACTGGACTCCTACAAGCCATCGGCTATGAATACTCCGCTGCTCATCTCCGAGGCAGCAACAACAATAACACAATGTAATGCTAAAATAATTAACAAAGCCAACCTGAAACATATATTTGAAGAGATATGCGAAAACTTACCTAAGGATGAGGTTGCGTTAAGTCTATTGGCTGTGGATCTTAATGAGATCAGGTCTGCCCTAAATACATCTACTGAGCAATCAAAATCTGCGGTCATTGACCTTCTGCAAAAACAGCTTTCTCTCCCCGCTTATAAGAAGCAATGTGAAAAGCTCCTCATACATGCAATTATCAATAATGACACCCTGGATCGCGTTCGAGCGTTGACGCGCACGTACATTACTACTCTGCTAAATCATGGGTATTCTTCAAAATTTATCTCTAACATAGCGCAAAACTTTTTCTTCTATGACCTCAATAGGATTTCCAACAATAACGCCATTGAAGAGTTTGTTTCAAACTTTTCGCTTGAGGACAAAGAACACATCGTAATCTATAGGGCGCCTGCTCATCTGCTTGAATTTGCAGAAGCGGCCGAGCGGCTCGGCATCAATATGCATACCTCGTTACCCGAGCTAAATGAACAGCTCAGTCGTCAGCATTTCGCCCTGAGAAACGGCGAAATATATTTTATGCTTGATGACATTGAAGGGAAAGAGCCTCACTCTGTACGCATAATTGCAGAAGGTAGAGTGGCTACCTTGCAGACCCTAATTGGCCTATACCACCATAAAAATATACCGTCACCAATCACTGAATGCTTGGTAGGTTTGGCAGGCGTTGAAGGCCTCACAAAGGTGCCCCGTACGATCAATGCTATGCACAAATGTCGAGATCTTAGAGCAGGCAAGGCGGCAACTAGCCTTACAGCTTTTATCGATAAATTTGCTATGCAGGATGACTCTTTTAAACGATTTAATAGAAGCGCTGAGCTCCATGCTCTAGCTCTGAGCAGCTCTTCTGTTGAAAATCAGATGATCAATCTTTGGATTGCTCTGGAATCTTTGATACCGCCCACAGATGGCGATGTGGCTCAAATTGAACATATTTGTAGCTCAACGATGCCATTTCTGAACCTGTTCTATGCGGAAAAGCTCGTCATAGACTTGGTCAAAGACCTTCTAGGATGGAATCGAGCATATATAACTCGACTCTTTAGAGATGTTGATGGCGAGGGCCTCGTAGATAAGCTTGTAAGGGTTATTTCGCTTCCTGAGCACAAAGACAAGCGAATACAGCTGAGCGAAAAAATGGAAGATTTTCACCTACTACGGGAGCGCCTAAGCCGCATCGAATTTATGCTGTCGTCCCCCGAGTCACTGGTAAAAACTCTCGACGCTCATCAAATCCGTGTTCAGTGGCAGCTTCGGAGGATATACCGCGCAAGGAATGCAATTGTTCATGACGGATCAACGCCGTCGTACACCGAGATACTCATCGAAAACCTTCACGACTATTTAGACTCAATCTTAAATACTCTGATGAATCTGGCGTCGCATCAAGGAACTATCAACTCGGTTTCTCAAGGTTTCAAAATGATGGAGCTAAATTACAAGGCCTACTATCAATCATTGAAAAAGAAAGGTATCAGTTTTACTCAAGACAATCTGCAAGACCTATTATTTCGCTATGCCCAGCACAGCCCTAACTCAAAGTCCGCTAGGCGCTATATCAGACCAGCTGAGATGGCTTGAGAGTTGATCAAGCCAATAAGGTGAAAAATTTTAAGTGTCTAGTTAGGCGGCTAATCGAGCCGCCTATGCATAACTTAGGCCAGTTGGTTATAGGCGATGGTATTTCTTGACGCGACAGCAGCGTTAGTTTTGCAACGCAGCACATGTATCGATTGCAGATCGATTGATCTAGGCCATTGCGGACACGCCTGGTGCCAGTATGTGGGCATCATGAACTTATTACCTGTCACAACCGCCGCTCTTTACTCGTCGTACATTGCTTTTGCATTGAGCAGGGTTGGCAGCCCGAGAACCAATAAACATGTATCAGCATCCCGTCTTCCCACGTGGAATAACGCTTGGTCAGCAATTCTCCCGCAGGGCATCGATACTGATCCGATACCGAGACGTACAGGAAATCCTGCTTACCAAATCGACCTTCGGCTTTGCTGCTAGAGTTCAGTGGTTTCGGTACGAAGGTCGAAATTCCAGATTACTGACATGCAACGATTTCCGCACCGGTGCAGTAGTCCCGGTCGGCAACGACCGTCAGCGACTCAGCACCGATTTGGTCGCATGCTTGCTTCGCCATGTTGCTCAGTTGTGAGGTCGGACGCCGTCTTCATCCAATCCTCTAAAGGGTCTATAAAACCAACGGTGATTCAATGAGTGCGAAATCGTCAACGTATGAAGACAGCGTGACACTCAGTCAGGAAGAAATTTCAGCGTACCTGGCAGCATTTGGTGAGAAGAAGGTTTGCCTGCGTGAGGCCGTGCTGTTGATTCCAGTGGAGAAGGTGTATGCCTTGCTGGACATCAATGTTCGCTCGCTGTGGGAGGCAATCAAGGAGGTACACAGGGGGCTCCCAACGAGCAAAACTGCACTGAAGTACCTGTCCGAATCTGCTTCAGATGTTTCCACCAAGCGGCAACACCGGTTCATCCGAGCAGTACCTATACCCAGGCAGTCAACAGAGCTTTCCATAGCTCAAATGGAAAAAGGCTTTACCGTTCCCACAGTCACAAACTGGCTTGGCTTGCTAGAGCTGTCGCGTCTTGATCCTGTAGTACTGGATTACTGGAAGCCGAAGCTCTTCGCGCTCTCGGATCTCAGCTTGTTGCCCAATAAGCGGGCCCGGTTCGCTGCGTACACCTCATCAGAGGTTGTCGCACAGCTCGGATGTCCGGCAAGTCGTCAGTCGATTCTTAATCTGTTTCATGACCTGAGTGAAGAGGGGTTGGTGCAGAGCAGAGCACTTACGCAGATGATGTCTGCCGATGGCCTAGCGACACTGCTCAGGTTGGCCGCATGGTTTATGGCAGATTCGCAGGTAGGTAACTGGGAGTTTGAACTAGAGGAAGGAACACAAAATGTAATCCATGCAGTCTGGGTCATACCAACGTGGTGCGCATCAAGCCAGTCATGGTCAAACCCCATGCAGACCGCCCTCGAAAAGCTGGCTTCCCTTGCGGGGCTAACCAAGAAAAGGCCTGGGCCTGTCACTCATCTCGGAAAGCTCTGGGCAGCGCAGGATGGCGTGGAGCCGGAATCTCGAATTCGCTTATTGCGTAACTGGCTGCAACTCAAAGGTGGGCGTCCCTCGTTCCAGAAGCTTCTTGATCTGATCAAGGTCAGTTATGACGTCCACATGCAGCAAAGAGGTGGCCTGCAGCACGATACGAAAGCAAATTACTGGCACGGAGCATGCGTGTTTCGCCTCGCAGAGACGATGTCCTTACTCATTCGAGATCTAACGCGTTCAGGTTGGCCGACAGAGCTAGTGATCTCGCTAATGGGTGTATATGAAACAGAGTACCGAATGGCACGCCGATTGTTGGGCAAACCCTTGGAAAACTGAAGGCGCCATACAGGCGCCTTCAATTCGGATGATCAGATTCGATCCTCCCAGTCCTCAGGACGTTCATCGTACCCCCGCGACTCCCAGTAAGTGTCGTTGTTCGGGTTCAGCTGGTTGGCGTGATTGTCTTGATCGCTTTTCTGGCTCATGGCCGTCTCCTTCAAAATGCCCGCTGGAATTTGCGTGCAGGGCCAGTATCGGAAACAGCAAGATCTCAAAATAGGGAATTGAAATGGAAAATTTTAGGTAGCGCAGTCTATCGAGGCCGAGGTGATTTAGATGTAGGAGTACGGGCAAACCGTCTTGCACGACTAAGCCGGACGCCAACGATGCGGCAGCAGCTGCGCAATCTCACTGGCCCATTGCGTCGGCAGCCGCGTCAGTACATCTTTGAGATAGGCATACGGGTCATGCCCCTTGTTCCGCGTCGACTGATGGGAAATTGCACCTGACTTGACCAAGTGCTTACATCCCACTTGACCACCAGTTTGCATTCGACTTGACCACCCAATTGCATCGGGTGTGACCAGCGCGCGGGTACGTCTTGACCGGCAGGTGTCGACCCATAGCGGACATTGGAGAAACTTAGGTGTGCGAGTATTAAGTAAGCGTCCGGAAACTCACTTTCCGAACGGTGAGTAGCAGTGGGAGGTTGCTAGCTGGCCCAGTTTTTGTTGCTGGCGCTTGCTGCAGCGTATGCCTACACTCCAAAACCTATAATACCAGTGCAGAACGGCGGACAAGCTCTTGCAAGGGCGTTCACAAGGATATGTCGAGTTGGATCGTGAGCAATTACCTACCAGCAGGAGCATTTTGAAAACAGAGCCGCGCTTGGGAGCGTTGCTTGCACTGGGAGGCTTGTTGGTGTTGGGCATGCCATGCGTGGAAGCACGTACGCTGTCCCAGATTCGGGAAAGCGGCGTCCTGCGCATATGCGTGGCTGGCTCAAGCGCTTCCTTCTACCGGACTAACGCGGAGGCGTTCGCGCGGTCACTCGGTTTACGCCCACAGGTAACGGAACTGCCGAGTTTCGATGCGCAGTTTCACGACGATCGGGGCGAGACCGTACGCGAGGCAAGCTACGACCCGAAGCTACTCGCCGACGGCCGCTGCGATCTTTATCCAAATGACTTGCAGATCGTCCCTTGGCGCGAAACGAAGATGTTGCTCGTGCCCTATTACCGGGTACGCAACCTGGTCATCGCCCATCGCTCCAACCAGTCCCTTGGCAACGAGGTGTCTGATCTGCTCGGTCTGACGGCGGCAGTGCAGAAGGGTACGGGCTACGAGCAGTGGATCGATGAAGCCAACCGCGGTCCTCTATCCAGTCAGCCGGTCAGAATCGTCTATGCGCCAACCGAGCAGGCTGTGAAACTGGTAGCCGATGCGAAGGTGGATTTCACGGTGTTGGGTAGTGAAAGCGCGCTGCGCTGGGCCCGTGAAGATCCCGAACGTCTCTCCATTGCGTTTCCGGTCAGCGAAGCGACCAGCGTTGGGTGGGGTGTTGCGCGCAACGCGCCGGATCTCGCACGAGCGCTGGAGCAGTTCTTCCAGTCCAGCAATCGCATTGATTCGCCGCTCGATGCGAGCTGGCGGCGGTACTATCGCGTATCGCTCATGGAATACCGGCTGTTCGAGGAGTCCCTCAACGAGGACGGCCTCGATATTAAAACCGTAATGAGATGGGCGATCCCGAGCTTGGTCGCGGTCCTGCTGTTGCTCGGCGCCATGCTGGCCTGGAACCGACGCCTCAACCGGGAAGTAGACGAGCGCAAGCGCGTTGCCGCAGAGCTAGCCGAGCGCGAGGCTTTCACCCGCGCGCTCATGGATACCAGCCCCGCCAGCCTGGTGCTGGCAGATCGGAACGGAGCTGTCAGGGAAGTAAGCCAACGCTTTTCACAGGCGACCGGTTATGTCAGCGAGGACCTGCTCGGGCGCAACGCCACGAGCCTGTATGTCGACCCTGAGGAGCGCGAGCGCTTCCTCGAACTGCTGACACGAAATGGCAAGGTCGAAAACTTCGAGACCCGCCTGCTGCACAAAAATGGATCAATTCTCTGGGTTCTGGTCGGTGCATCATTCGTGACAATCCACGGTGAGACCCTGGTCGCCAGTTGGGTGCGCGATGTCACGGATCATCATGCGGCAGCAGTGGCGCTTAGCGAAGAACGCGCGCGGCTGCAGGCAATCCTCGATACGAGTCCAATCAACATAGCCTTTTCTACCCAGGGCGTGATCCGCTTCGCCAACCCCCGCTTCTGTGAAACGTTCGGCGTAGGCGTCGGTGACGCTGCTTCGCAGATTTACGCGAATGAGCATGATCGCGAAGCCATCGTCGAACGCCTCACGGACGACGGCATCGCAAAGGACCAAGAAGTACCGATGCGTGACCGGCAGGGGCGCGAACGCACCATACTTGTCACCTACCTGCCAATCCAGATCCAGGGGGAGCAAGGGCTGCTCGGCTGGCTGCAGGACATCACCGAGCGCAAGGCAGCAGAGCACGCGCAGCAGCGGGCGAAGGAGATTGCTGAAGAGGCGACGCGGGCAAAAAGCGACTTCCTTGCAAACATGAGTCACGAAATCCGCACGCCCATGAATGCGATCATCGGCATGTCTTACCTTGCGCTGAAGACTTCGCTGGACCAGCGGCAGCGCGATTATGTCTCGAAAATCCACAACGCGGGCACTTCGCTGCTTGGCATCATCAACGACATCCTCGACTTCTCCAAGATCGAGGCCGGCAAGCTTAGCGTCGAGGTAGTGCCATTTGAGATAGACGCAGTGCTAGACAACGTGTCCTCGCTGATTGCGCAAAAGGCCTACGACAAGGCCATTGAGCTGCTGTTCGACCGGGCGTCGGACGTTCCCGAGACGCTGCTTGGAGATCCGCTGCGTCTGGGCCAGGTCATCCTGAACCTGGTAGGCAACGCAGTGAAATTCACCGAACAGGGGCAGGTTACGGTCGTGGTTCGCAACCTGGGCCGCACCGGCGACAAAGTTCAACTGCAGGTTCGTGTCCGCGATACCGGTATCGGCATGACTCCCGAGCAAACCGGGCGACTCTTTGAGGCCTTTGCCCAAGCCGATAGCTCCACCACGCGACAATTCGGTGGTACCGGCCTGGGCCTTGCCATCTCGAAGCGCATCGTCGAGTTGATGGGCGGAACGATCGCGGTTGACTCAGAACCGGGCAACGGCAGCACGTTCTCTTTCAGTGTCTGGCTTGGTCTTGACCAGCACATGCGTACGCAGCGCCAGATTGTCCCTGCGGAGCTCGCCGGAGCGCGCGTCCTGGTCGTCGATGACAATGCCGACGCGCGCCAGATCCTTTCCGACATGCTTCTCGTAGCGGGGCTTTCGCCGGTCGCGGTGGCGTCAGGCGAGGCTGCTCTGGAGAGCCTTCGCGGTGCTGCGGCCGACGACCCGTTCCGGGTGCTATTGGTGGATTGGCAAATGCCAGAGATGGATGGCATCGAGACGACGCGCCGGGCGCTTGGCCTGCAGCCTGCACTGTACGCCATCATGGTCAGTGCATTTGGGCATGACGAAATGCACGCCGCTGGGCAAGCGGCCGGCATTCGCGCGTTCCTGGTCAAGCCGGTCAACCAGTCCTCGCTGGTAGAGGTACTGGTCAACTTATTCGCGCCGCAAACGGGCGTGGTGGCGCTAACCGTACCCATTGCGCAGGCGAAGGTGCTCGCCGGAGTGCGCCTGCTCGTCGCGGAGGACAACGAAATCAACCAACAGATTGCCAGGGAGCTTCTCGAGGCTGCCGGTGCCCTGGTGGAAGTTGCCGGCAACGGCTGCGAGGCGCTGTCGATGTTGGCTGCAGCGCAATACGACGCGGTGCTGATGGACGTACAGATGCCGCAGATGGATGGTCTCGAGACGACCCGGCGTATTCGCGTCGGGCCTCACTGCGCACAGATCCCGGTGATTGCTATGACCGCACATGCCAGGGTCGAGGACCGGGAGCGCTGTATCGAGGCGGGCATGGTCGACCATGTGACCAAGCCCGTGGATCCGCAAGCACTCATCGCCACGGTTCTGCGCTGGGTCGTACCTCGGTCGGCGGCAGTGGAGCCGTCCAGCGCCGCATCGGGCGAGGAGCGCCTACCGGACATTCCAGGGCTAGATAGCGCCGACGGACTGAGGCGAGTGGCGGGCAATCGCCAGCTATACATCAAGCTGCTGGGTCAATTTGCCGACCGCAGGGCTATGGAAGGGCAAGCGCTGAGGAACGCGCTACGTGCGGGTGATCGGGCGACGGCCGAGCGAATGGCCCACACCGTGAAAGGCGTTGCAGGCAACCTCGGTTTCAGCGGCCTGCAAGCCATGGCCGGTAAGCTGGAAACCGCGATCGGGGCACACGCTGAGTCGGACGCATTGGTGAATGAATTGATCGAGGCGCTCTCGCTGGCCGTGCATGCAATCCGTCAAGCGCTGGGTAGCGGCCAGGCAGCACCGGCGGTGGTATCGAGCGTCGACTGTGCACAGCATGCCATAGCGCTCATCCACCTGCTGGAGGCCAATGACGGAGCAGCGCCGGATTATATGGAACAGTATGCGGATTCGTTGCGCGGAGCACTCGGCCAGGACAGTTTCGAGCAGTTGATGAATGAGGTGAACAACTTTGACTTCGAGGCCGCACGGCTAACCCTCAAACGTGCATCGACGGCCCGCGATACCCCGTGCTGGAGGGAACATCATGAGTGAAACGCTAAACTACCCACTTCCCCCGATCATCCTCATTGTCGATGATACGCCGGAGAACATTACGCTGATCAATGGCCTGCTGAAGGACATCTACCGCATGCGGGTGGCCATCAGCGGTGAGCGCGCGCTGAAGGCAGCGGTGCAGGAGCCTCGCCCGGATCTGATTCTGCTCGACATCATGATGCCTGATCTGTCGGGGTATGAGGTGGCAGAGCAGCTCAAGCGCGATCCGCGCACCGCTCATATCCCGATCATCTTCATCACCGCCATGGCGACAATGGAAGACGAGATCCTGGGTTTGCAGATGGGCGCCGTGGACTACATCACCAAGCCGATCAACCCACCCATCGTGCTGGCACGGGTGGAAACCCAATTGAAGATCAAGGCGGCCGCCGACTTTTTGCGTGATCAGAAGGCTTACCTTGAGCAGGAAGTCCAGCGCCGCACCGCCGAGGTCATCGCTATCCAGGATGTGACCATTCAGGCCATGACCTCGCTGGCCGAAACCCGCGACAATGAGACGGGTAACCACATTCGACGAACTCAGCACTACGTCAGACTACTGGCCGAGCTGCTTCGCGAACATCCGAGGTTCCAGCAGTTTCTCAATGAGGAAAGTATCCGCCTGCTGTTTAAGTCAGCTCCGTTGCATGACATCGGCAAGATCGGCATACCCGATGACATACTGCTCAAGCCGGGGCGCCTCACGCCGGAAGAGTTCGAGACGATGAAGACCCATACGGTACTGGGACGCGATGCAATCCGGCATGCCGAAGAGCAGTTGGGCACCTCGGTGGGATTTCTGCGCCTGGCCAAGGAGATCGCCTACAGCCACCACGAGAAGTGGGACGGTACCGGTTATCCCGATGGGCTGAGTGCCGATGACATCCCCATCAGCGCCAGGCTCATGGCATTGGCGGATGTCTATGACGCGTTGATTAGCCGACGCGTATACAAGAAAGGCATGTCACACGATCAGGCGCTGGAGATAATCCGCCAGGGATGTGCTACGCATTTCGATCCAGATATTTGCGAGGTTTTCCTGGCCAACCATGAGCAATTCCAGGCTATCGCTGTGCGTTTTGCTGATCGCGGTCAGGATGGCTAATCAACGCATCGCCGTGAAATCAATGCCAAGGGCTTTTGGTCATTTTTTTGAGGTTTTGAAATGCCCTCTAGAGGCAATGCAAACTCCATCTATTATTTGGCATCACATCTGCCTGAACGTCCGTTATGGTTCGTGGTTATCCACGCCACGCGGCCCACCACCGTTTCGCGGATCGCGTGCTGGCTGACCAAAGCGCTCAAGGTGTCTGACTGGATCGCTTCACCATTCATGGCGCCAGATCCCGCCGCCGGCGTGCGGCGGCGTCTTCAACGGCGATAAACAACCCCTCAATCGAAGCGGGGGTTAGCGCATGTGCGGCTTCCACCCCCTCCACAAAACCTTCTGCGCGCTCTTCGGCCAGTGCAAAGGCAGGCACATCTGCTGGGCGGCCGAGGCGTGCCAGGTGATTGGCGAGTTTGGTGCGGACCAGATCGGGCATGCTGACACCATTGCGCGAGAATACGACGCTCATTCTTTCACCATTATTGTTGAGGTGAGGGATAACGCCAGGAAGGCGCTTCCTGATCGAATTAGCGGTCACTGCGTAAAACCACCGCTGTGGGGGTTGGTCTACAAGCGCAGGGGGGGCTGGTTTTCACCGGCCCACAAAAAAGCCCCCACACTGGCTTCAAGTGTAGGGGCCTTTTGAACATAAGCGGCGTTATTGGTAACGCGAACTAGCCGACGCGCGCGGCATCCGGTTTGCCGAATTCCTCGGACGTCATCTCACCCAGGTAGGACAAGCTGCTCAGAATTGCATTGGGTTCAGCCCCGGCAATCTTTCGAGCTGCGACAATCGGGTAAGCAATGACTGCTATTGGCCGATTTCTGCCCGTCGCGAAGGGCAGCTGTGGGTCGATAGCAGTCATCGCGACTGGCCGCTTTCGACCCATAGCGGACTGTCGCCATGACTCAAGACCGAGGCGGAGATACTCCTCTATGGTTCCTGCTCGGCGGCTACCTAAAATGGCTCCACACGAAGTGGCGCATTACCGCTTGGGCACTTGGTGTCTTCTGAAGAGCATTGAGCATTGGGTGGCAGTTTCAAACTGCCTATCCGTCCAGCCGCTTGAGGCCACGCGCTTCTCGGCGAGGAGTCGCCGAGCAATCAGCGCTTGGTAGGGAAGCTCGCAATCAGTAAATCAGCGGGGGGAAACCGTTCTATTCGTCCCTCCTCGATACCATCCCACGCCCATTTCCATAGTGCGGTGCTGCGCAGAAAGGCATGGAGCAATTCAGCAGAGACCTTGCTTTCGTCGACGGCAAGTTTGTAACTAGGCTGCATGGCATAGCACACGTCCAGCCCCATGCGACCACTGAGTAACTGGTTCATGATTTTCACCCGCTGGGCCCAAGACAAGCACTGCTTTCTACGTTTCGAGTCCTGATAAACCATCAAATTCAAATGAAGAGAGGCGTGAACATAATCCTCTCCAGCCATAGCCATCTTCAAGTGCGACGGAGTGCCCAAGGGCAAAATGTACTCAATGACCCAATCAATTAGCTGTTGCGCGACATTGCGGGATGCCAACTCGATAGAAATCATGAACAGTACGTTGTTTATGGACTTCGCAGCGCTTAGCGCAAATGCAGGTTGGTTTAACTTTTTGGCTTCGAGCAAAAGAATAATTAGTGCGGTCAGCGCGTCTAAGCTTGCGCGACGCTCCAGCTTGTCCAGCAGAAACTGGTTGCTGGAAGCACGAACTGAATAAGTTGAGCAACCTAAATGCTCAACCTGAAATAAGATGACCACAGTGTTCGGGCTTAAGCTGCGAAGGACCGAGCTGAAATCCAAGGGGTTATGGGGCAATTCAGAGGCCATTCTATGCCATTCAATGCCCACCGAGGCTTTCGCTACTGGAGTGCTAAAAGGCCTCAAGCCCCGATATCAGGGGCTTGAGGGCCTTTTGGCATTGATACTCCAGCACAATCGGGGTGTGTACTTTTTAGGGGGTGAATGATCGGCTTTCAGTGGGCTTGCTCAATAGTCGAAAATAGTGAGCCGATCTCCACTGGCAAGTATTGCGGGAGCTCTGCGATCACTTCGGTGACACCGATTTTCAATCCTGAGTCCCCTTGTCCGCGGGATATGGCTCGTAATGCTGGGAACTTGTTTTGAATCAGTACTTCGTAGCCGTGGCCGTTATGCATTAAGAATGAATAGGGATATTGGAGGTTAAAGCCATTCTCAAGTGTGACGGTCGTAGTGTCTTGGTTGGGGAGTTCGATTTTGGTGATGAAGTTGTCAATGAGTGTTTGGCATTCGGTCTCTGTGAGTGAGACGGCGTCTAAGTAAGTTGCTTTGTTGTGCAGTCCAAATTCGGAGTATGATGCTTTGCCATATCTAATTAATGCAAGGGTTACGTACAGCGGATCCAGTATGTAGTTTTCTATTGCGTACCGCTTGCTGTTGCCCAGTATCAGCAGTTGGTCGCGAGATTTGTTGGTGCCGTCGTAATCGATAATTCCCCATGCAAGGTCATTACCTGAAGAGCGGAGCTTGTCTACTAGTGCAATGACATCCGTACAGTTTGAGGTCCCAGTGTGAGGTTCCATGAATATCGGGTTGAAGGAGTAGTTGTATTTGCGTCTCAGTGCGTCAAATAGCTTCTCAAAGTAGATGACGTCGTATTTGCTTTCAACAAATATTTGGCGCCTTTTTTCATACGAAACTCGAAGAAATCCAATTCCTTGGGTAAGTATTGAAACAGCACTGCTGTTGCTGATTAAGGTGGGGGTTTTTGTATCTCGGCTCAGCTCGAAGACGCTGTTGTCAGGAGCCATTGCGACTGTTGTGGGGGAGTGCGTTGTCATTACAACTTTAACGCCTGCTCGTTTTACAATTGTGTCCGTAATCGTCTCTATTAATAGTTTCGAAAACTGCGGGTGCAAAGGTGCGTCTGGTTCGTCGATTAGTAAAAGTTCTGGTCGATTCCCTCCTTCCATAGTGTTGTATGTTGCAAGGGCTATCGACATTAGCACCTTCTCGCCAGAGGATAGATCATTGACGGAAATATCCGTATCATTCGATCTGTCTTTTAGCTTGAGAGTATATGCTAGCTCCACATCTCCGCGTGTGGGGTTGATGAATTCATAGGGTAAGTTCGCTTTGGCGAGGATATCGTTAATGAGATCCCAAGGGGCTGGGCCATAGGTGCGGATGAATTCATCATCGCTCAGGACTGGCAAGTCTCGAGTCGAGTCTTCAGAGTTTAAAAACTTGTTGAACTTATTTTTTGTCCATCTTGTCTGGTAGGCTTTGAATATCATTGCGCATTGTGAGAAAAACAAAGAATTATTGTCGTTCTCTGCGAACGACATATTGTTATATATGTCGCTTTCCGTAATTTCATGAAGCCGTTTTCCGGAGCGCGCGAGGACATTTCGAATGATAGAGTCACGGGCTGGACCATATCCATGGTGCGGAATTACATACTGACTGACAACATCTTCAAAGTCTCTCGTGTGGTAGTTTTGGTTTCGGAAGTTGGTTATGACCCCTTGTAAATTTTCCCACCAAACGCTGGCGTTGTTGATGAGCTGGGCGGATTCACATCGATCATCTACTTGAGGATTCAATCCGTTGTATGGCACGTGCAAGATGTTGGTGAGTGATTTCCCGTCTACTTCAACTTTTGATGATGCTGGGTTAGCCAGTATTTCAAGTAAGTGGCTTTTGCCGCTTCCGTTTCTGCCGGTAATTATACTGAAGTCTGGCAGGTCAAAACTCAGTTGAGCTGGAATGGACTTGTGCTTCGCGGTTGTGGTGATTTTCATTGTGAGTCTAGTTTTGAGAAAGTGTTGGAAAGAATTGTGAGTGAGTTTTATTGGGTTTGTATGTTTCGAACGAGTGGGTTTTAGTCATGCGCCAATTGGATTATAAGTTTAAGTTAGAGCGCTGAACCTCGAAAGCTAGGCGGGGACGTGACTCGGTACTCTTTACCATGTCCGGCTATGGCGTGACCAGTGCTGATGCTGGTGGACGCCCGCCGACGAATGAGCGCATGCGGGTCTCTTGCGATTGGCTGCTATCGACCCAGGCTGTGTGAAAACCTCCGGCGCGATTCGATTGGTTAAAAAACAACCCAGAATGCGCGCCTCTACGCGAATTCTGAGCCAGCTGAGTAGCCAAGCCTTTTCAGATTTCACGTAGGACTGCGTTCTCTAAAGAGCTAATGGTGTTTTCACACAGCCTAGACCCAAAGCAGACACTTGATAACGAGGCCGCTTAGCGACCCACACAAGCTCCACGCTTGTGCCCGTGGCCACCTTACTATCACTCAGATGCTGGGGCTCCGAGATTTGCTTAAGCGCGATGGCTCAATCTGTCAGCAGTATGAAGCGCTGAAGCTTCAATTGGAGTCGAATACTACTGGTGGGATGGTTGAGTATCTGGAGAAAAAATCTCCGCCTATTTTTGCGGCACTACTTCATTCCGGTATGACCATTCCTGAATGGCCGATTGGGCCCGGCGGTCTGATATAAAACGTCTCTGGTCAGTGTGGGAGCACACTCGATGTAGCTCAGAATTTCTGAGCATCGAGAGGTGAGTATGACCAGAGACAGGTATGGGTTAGATAACAATCGGCTGGGTAGCAAGCCAGCCAAAAGCGACGGTTCGTCGGAGGGTCAAGGTGGCGAGGGAAAAAGAGCGCTCCCCGAGGATCGCGATGACTACATCGACAAGCGCCCCTTTCATCGCGAGAAGAGGCAGGGGCCGCCGGACCCATCGCGGGCCTCCAATGCCGAGCACTATAGCCATTACAAGCGCCCATTGGAGTAATTCACAGGCCGGCATCTGACTGCATGGCTGATGAGCTTCTTCGGCAGCTCGAAAAGAGAACCTCGCGCCAACTCAAGGCACTGGCATGTAGGGCAGCAGGCGTTCGGTCTCTTTCTTTACCACGGCGTAACATTCGCAGCTCAGCAGTTCCAAGCGTGCCCTGTCGAGGACTTTGATCTGCCCGCGGTTGTACTCGATCACCCCAAGGCGCTGCAGCTTGCCTGCAGCATCCGTCACGCCCTCGCGGCGCACCCCCAGCATGTTGGCGATCAGCTCCTGGGTCATGCACAGGCGATCGCCTGGCAGGCGGTCGAGCGACAGCAGCAACCAGCGGCACAATTGCTGGTCGATGGAGTGATGGCGGTTGCACACTGCCGTTTGCGCCATCTGGGTGATCAGTGCCTGGGTGTAGCGCAGCATTAGCATCATCATCTCGCCATGGCGGTTGAACTCGTCCTTGAGCCTTTGCACGGGTAGGCGGTAGGCATGTCCTGCACTTTGCACGATGGCCCGGCTGGGTGTGCTTTCCCCGCCCATGAACACGGCGATGCCCACCAGCCCCTCGTTACCCACTACCGAGATTTCGGCTGATGCTCCGTTTTCCATCACATAAAGCAATGAAACGATCGCATCGGCCGGGAAGTGGACATAGCGCAGGGTGTCGCCGGACTCGTACAGAGCCTTTCCCAGGGGCAGGTTCACGTGCTCCAGGTCCGGCGCCAGCCGGCTGAACGTTTCTGCCGAAAGTGCAGCCAGCAAGTGGTTCTGCAAGGGTGGGGGAGCGGGATGCATACGCGGGACCATTGACGGCAACGGGTGTCGGAACAAGATTAGCCTAGCGAGGCCGAGGCTTGTGTTCGTCAGGCCTTTGCTCGCCCAACGGTTCAGTTTATGGGCAAAGAGCAGCTCTGGCACTGGGCCATGACGTGGTGCAGGAGCCCATCATCCTCCAGCTGCAGCCAGGCTTCGGCAAGCGCCTCGCCGTCCAAGCTCAGGGCCAGTTCGTCGCAGTTGCCGTTGCATACCTCGATGCGGTACCAGGTGCTGCCAAAACGGTAGTGCAGGACATACCCCGGCCAGCCTGCCGGCAACAGTGGCTCCAGGCGCAGGGTGTCGCCATTGCGTTTCAGGCCGAGCAGACTTTCGATGATTAACCGGTACATCCAGCCGGCAGATCCGCTGTACCAGCTCCAGCCCCCCCTCCCGGCGTGGGGCGCAACGGCGTAGACATCGGCGGTCATGACATAGGGTTCGACCTTGTAGGTGTCGATCAACGTGCTGCAGCCCTGACGTACCGGGTTGATCAGGCGCAGCAGTTCCCAGGCTTCATGGGAGTCGCCCAGGCGTGCATAGGCCATGCTCGCCCAGATGGCCGCATGTGTATATTGCCCGCCGTTTTCACGCACGCCTGGCAGGTAGCCTTTGATGTAGCCAGGGTCCAAGTCACCTTGGTCGAAGGGCGGGTCGAGCAGTTTGACGATGCCGATGTTGCGGCGTACCAGGTGGTTGTCCAGTGCGGCCATGGCCAGGCGGGCACGTTCGGGCGAGGCGACCCCGGACAGCACGGCCCAGCTTTGCGCCAGCGAGTCGATTCGGCACTCCTGATTGCTCGCTGAGCCCAGTACCTGGCCATCGTCGAACCAGGCGCGGCGATACCAACCGCCATCCCAGGCATGCGCCTCCAGTTTTTCCGCGAGTTCGCCGGCCTGGTTGGCGCACTGCAGCGCAAAGCCACTGTCGCCGTGTCGCAAGGCGACGCTGCCGAAAGCCCGCAGCACCTCGTGGCCAAAGAAGCCCAGCCATACGCTTTCGCCTTTTCCTTGTTCGCCAACCCGGTTCATGCCGTCATTCCAGTCGCCGCTGCCCATCAACGGCAAGCCGTGAGCCCCGCACTGCAGGGCATGGGCGATGGCGCGCTGGCAATGTTGGTAAAGGCTCTCGACCAGCTCCGAGTGCGCGGGCAGATCGTAGTAGGACTCCTCACCGGCATTGAGTGCACGCCCCTGCAGATAGCCGACCGGTTCGTCGAGCACGCTGTAGTCCCCTGTGACTTCCACGTAGCGGCTGGCTGCCAGTGGCAGCCACAGCAGGTCGTCCGAGCAGTGGGTACGCACGCCCCGCTGAAGCGGTGGGTGCCACCAGTGCTGTACATCACCTTCGGCATACTGGTGAGCGGCGCACGTCAGGAGGTGTTGGCGCACCGCCATTGGGGCTGCATGGACCATGGCCATGCTGTCCTGCAACTGGTCACGGAAACCGATGGCGCCCCCGGACTGGTAGTAGCCGCTGCGCGCCCAGAACCGGCAGGCGATCACTTGGTACATCAACCAGCCGTTGGCCAGCACATCAAGCTCGGGTTCCGGCGTCTCGATCTGCACGGTTTCGAGTGTCCGTCGCCAGTAGGCGCGGACCTTGTCGAGCGTGTCCCTGGCGGCTTGCAGGCCACGATATTGCTGGACGCAGCGGGTGGCGGCACTGGCGTCCTGGGCGGCGCCCAGGCGAAACACCACTTCATGACTTTCGCCAGGCTCCAGCTGCAGCGCCACCTGCAGCACCGCGCACGGGTCCAGGCCCCCGCCAGTGCGTCCCGACAGCCGCGTCTGGCGCATACCCAAGGGTGCATGACAATCGCCGTTGGGTCCCAGGAACTCGCTGCGATCACAGGTCTGACCCTGCACGGGCAAGTCGCAATCGAGAAACGCCACCTGGGTGGAAAACTCCACTGCGAAACTGTTACGGGCAAACATTGCACCGCTGACCGGGTCAGTCTCACTTACCACATGCATGGCGGTTCTGCGGCGAAGGTCGCCCAGTACCCACTCGGCGAAGCAAGTGAGTGACAACCGTCGTATCCGAGCTGAGGTGTTGTGCACCTTGAGCCGGCTGAACTTG
Organism: Pseudomonas sp. SWRI51; assembly: GCF_014268825.1. NCBI lineage: Bacteria > Pseudomonadati > Pseudomonadota > Gammaproteobacteria > Pseudomonadales > Pseudomonadaceae > Pseudomonas > Pseudomonas sp. SWRI51. The sequence goes on from NZ_JABWRG010000007.1 coordinate 35,610, forward strand.
ACCGGGGCATCCAGTGCAACATGCACCCAGAGCTCAGTATGCAGGCCGTCTTCTGTGTACTCGAACACGCTGTAGCCAAAGCCATGGCGGGTGCGGTAACGGCCAGGGCCCGGGCAGGGCTGCGGGGTCGGCGACCAGTACTCGCCGCTGTCTTCGTCGCGCAGGTAGAAGGCTTCGCCGCTGGGGTCGGCGACCGGGTCGTTGTGCCAGGGCGTCAACCGGTACTCGTGAGCGTTCTCGTACCAAGTATAGGCGCTACCGACCTCGGAGACCACGCAGCCGAACTGCGGGTTGGCCAAGATGTTGACCCACGGCGCCGGCGGCGGTGTGCCGGGAAGCAACGGGATGACGTATTCGCGGCCGTCGGCGCTGAACCCGCCATAAGGGTTGCGCAGCATCAACGCCGCCTGCTCCAGCGGCAGATGGCTGGCGGTTGATGGCCTGGGGTTAGGCGCACTGGCCTGGAGGGCTGGGGGAACCGGTGGCTGTCGCCGCAAGTGCAGTTGCTCGGCCAGCGTACCGAGCCTGTCATCGAGCACCAGCCGCGCTACCGACAGGGTCAGCAGCCGGTCCTCGGCGGACAGTTGCTGCGCAGGACGTACGAAGATGCCGCCGGGGCGGTCGAGCAGGGCCGCTTCGCTGCCGGAAGCAACGATTCCCATGATCAGTTCCTGCAGTTGCTGGCGGTAGCCCGCCTGGTCCTCGTTCCAGATCACCAGGTCGAGCGCCAGCCCTTTCTGGCGCCAGTAGGCATGGGCCAGCACCATCTGCTTGACCAGATGGATGTTGGCCGGGTCGCCGATCTGCACCAGCACGATCGGCAGGTCACCGGACAAGCCCTGGCCCCACAGGCCGGACTGGCTTCGCCGGTTGCTGGCCAGCAGTGCTCCGCTGGCGCGCAGGCTGGCATTGGGGTAGAGCACCGAGGCGGCCATCTGCTCGAAGAGCCGGGCGTCGGTCAGCGAGCCGTTAAGCTGGTGCAGTAGCACCTGGCTGTGCGGCCAGGCCAGGTCGAACACCCGGTCAGCCAAGTGTTGGTCGCGGTACTTGGCGACCTGTTGCAGGCAGGCGTCGCGGCTGTCGGTCACGCCGGTGACCAGATCAAGCGTGGCCGCATGGCCGGGCATCAAGGTGATGCGGCAGCGGATGGCCACGATCGGGTCCAACACGGCCCCTGCGCTGCCGGACAATGCTTCGGTGCCGCGGTCCAAGGCTGCCGGCCTTGCCAGAGTCCGCCCACGGCCTATGAAGCGAGCCCGATCGGTTTCGTAGGACAGCGCATCGATGTTGGCCCCGTGCACTGCCAGCACGTGGCACATCCACGGCACGGGATCTTGTTGCGAGCGCGGCCGCCGCGTGCAGAGAATCGCTTGCAGCGGGCGGATCAGTTCGGTCTGGATGAACAACTTGCTGAAGGCCGGGTGCAGGGCATCGCTCAAGGCCGGTGCCAGCACCACTTCGGCGTAGCTGGTCAGCTCAAGGGTGCGGGGCTGGTCGCCATGGTTGGTCAGGTGCAGGCGGCGCAGTTCGATGTCGTCCTCGGGCGACACGGCAATTTCTGTGTGGCAGTCGAAGTCTCGCTCGCGCACGCGAAACTCCGCGCGGCCGTCGCTGAAGATCGCCTCCTGGACTTTCGTGCGGTGCCGTGTCGGCTGGTAGGTGGTAGACCAGTAAGCGCCACTGGCAACATCTCGCAAGTAGCAGAAGCTGCCCAGGTCGCTGCAGCTGGTGTCTTCGTGCCAGCGAGTTACCGCCAGTGAATTGTGCTGACTGTAGCCACTGCCCACGTGATTGACCATGACGTGATAGCGCCCGTTAGACAGCAGTTGCACGGCCGGGTGGCGCCGGTTTGGCTCGACGAACACCCGGAGGCGTATCTCGGTGGCGCGCTCGGCAGTCTCCACGATCGGGGCCTGGAGAGTATGCAGGTACGGCGCAGCGGTTTTCGGTACGCGCTCCTGTAAAAGCAGCATACTGGCCTGGAACTGTGGGTCGGATGCAAAGCGCCGTTGCATGGGCTTGTTCAGCAGCACAGCGGTCAGAGCCAGGAAACTCATGCCCTGGTGGTGGGCCATGAAGGAGCGGATTATCACGGCGTCCTGCCCGGGCGGCAGGCGTGCCTCGGTGTAGTCCACGGCTTCGTACAGCCCGAAGCGGCCAGCCAGCCCGAGCGTGGCCAGCCGTTGCAGGTTACGACGGGCGGCATTGGGCGCCACCATCAAGGCCAGCGCGCTGGCGTAAGGGGCCACCACCCGGTCTTCACCCAGGCCGCGTTTGAGGCCGAGTCCCGGAACGCCGAACGCCCGGTACTGGTAGTTGAAGTGCGCGTCCAGCGCATTGTAGGCCGACTCCGAGACGCCCCAGGGCAGGCCTGACTGCCTACCATGTTCGATCTGGCGATTGACAGCGGCCTGGCAAGTCTGGTCGAGCAGTGTGCCCTCATAGTTCGGCATCACCAGCAGCGGCATCAGGTACTCGAACATCGAGCCGGACCAGGAAAGCAGCACAGGAACGCCAGCATTGCTGGTGAGCAGCCGGCCCAGTGCGAACCAGCTGTCCTGGGGCACCTGCCCCTGTGCGATGACCACGAAGTTGGTCAAGCGCATCTCAGATGCCAGCAGGTCGTAGAACGCGGCATCCAGGCGATGCTCGTCGGCGTTGTAGCCGATGGAGAACAGGTTGCGATGGCTGTCGTAAAGGAAGGTGAAGTCCATGTCGGCCAAGGTTTCAATGCGGCTGGCCAGGGCGTGCGCCTGGGCGATGCGTTGGCGGGCAAGCGCCCTGACGTTGGCCACGGCAAGTCGCTCGGGCTCCGGCCACTGCTCTACGTCCAGCTGTGCCAGATGACGCCAGCTCAACGGGGCCGGGGGCTGCTGATCGTTGCCTGACGGCAATTGCAGTTGCTGCAATTCTCCGCTCAGGTCCAGGCATTGCCGATAGAGGGCATTTAGCCAGAATGCAAAGTCGTCAGTCACTTGCGCCCCTGGCGCAACGGCAGCCGGTTGCGTGATCAGCGCCTGCAGCTGTTCTACAAGCATCGGCAACAGTGCGGCCGGCTCGTTGCCTGCCTGCACATGGGCCTGCCACACCTGCTCGCGCAGAGCCTTTATCGGCTGGGCGTCACAGCTTGTGCTGGGGCAGACGTCCAGTAGCGTGTCGAAGGTGTCGAGCAACCCCTGGGTCAGGCGCAGGTCAAGCTGCGGCGTTTCGGCCATTTCCAGGAGCCCGGGCCTGAGTGTCAGCAACAGGGCGGCCAGGTTTCCGCTGTCCACGCTGGAGATATAGAGCGGCGACAGCGGCTTGAGGGTCTGGGTATCGTACCAGTTGTAGAAGTGCCCTCTGAAGCGCTCCAGGCGGTCCATGCTGTCGAGCATCTGGGCTAGGCGTTCGAAAAGACGACCGGCACTGAGGTAACCAAAGTCATGGGCCGCCAGGTGCGAGAGGAGGGCCATGCCCATGTTGGTCGGCGAGGTGCGATGAGCGATGCTGGCGAAGGGTGGCTCCTGAATGTTGTCGGGCGGCAGCCAGTTGTCGGCAGGGCCGATGTGGCTGTCGAAGAAGGCCCAATTGGCGCGGGCCAGTCGATGCAGGAATGCCAGCTCTTCAGCGCCTGGCATGAACTCGGCCCGGCTGTTCGGGCGGCTGAGCCACCAGGCCAGCGCCGGGCCGAGCAGCCAAAGGGCAAGGATCGGCGATGCCATCAGCAGCATCACTGGCTGCATCGCCAACGCACCGCCCAGCAGCAGAACCAGGACCGGTTGCCCCCATTGCTCACGGTACATCGCCTGCAGGGTGTCGGCGCTGCTGCGTTCGTCTTCGCGCGAGGGGTTCCACTGCAGCAGGCGCCTTTTGCTGACCACGAGCCTCCACAGGGTGCGCAGGATGGCATCGAGGCTGAAGTAGGCCTCGAAGGGTAACCAGGCCAGAGACAGACCGGTACGCAAGAAATAGGTGCCAGATGTGTGCAAAGCCGCCAGCAGGTGTTCTGAAACGGGCACATCGGTGGTCTTGCCCAGCACTTCGAGCAGAGAGTCGAGCAGTGGGCGCGTCAGCAGCAACGCCAGCAGCGATAACATCCAGGCAAGTGGCGTGACACTCGCCAACCAGCACCACAGCAGCAGGGTCAGCAGCGCCGCCGGCTCCAGGCTGCGGCGCAGGTTGTCGAAAATCTTCCAGCGCGACAGGGCGCTGAGCGAGCTTTGCGCCAGGCCCTGAGTGCCCGTGCGCAGCCACGGCAGCAGCCACGGCAGTAGTTGCCAGTCGCCGCGTATCCAGCGGTGGTGGCGTTTGCTGTCGGCGCTGTAACGGGCCGGGTAGGCTTCGAACAATTGCACATCGCTGAGCAGACCAGAGTGAGCGTAGCAACCCTCGATCAGGTCATGGCTGAGTATGCGGTTGTCAGTGAAGCGGCCCTCCAGGGCCTGCTCGAAGGCATCCACTGCATAGATGCCTTTGCCGATGAACGAGCCGCTGAGAAACAGGTCCTGGTAGACATCCGAGACAGCCTGTGTGTAGGGGTCGACCCCGGCGTCGCTGCCAAACAGCCGCGCATAGCGCGAGCGCGACACACTCGGCAGGCTGATGCCCACCCTCGGTTGCAGGATTGCATAACCTGCCTGGATACGACCGGTATGTGCGTCGAAGCGCGGGCGGTTCAGCGGGTGCTGCATGGCGCCGACAAATTGATGGGCTGCACCGCGAGGCAGCTGGGTGTCGGTGTCCAGGGTGATGACATAGCGCACGTGGCCGAGGGTTTGCAGGTTGCCGACGATGCGCATGAAGCACTCGTGGCCGTGGCCGCGCAACACCGCGTTCAGCTCGGCGAGCTTGCCGCGTTTGCGCTCGCGCCCCATCCAGCAGCCTTCGGCGTTGTTCCATATGCGTGGCCGGTGAAACAGAAAAAAGCGCTCGCTGCCAGGGCCTGGATACTTGTGGTTGAGCCCCCGGATGCCTTTGCTGGCGAGCTCGAGCAGTGCTTCGTCTTCGGGCCGTGTCTGCTCGCGGGCATCCATGAAGTCGCTGAGCAGGGCGAAGTGCAGATGCTCGTCACGGTTAGCCAGGAAGCGTACCTCCAGCCCTTCGAGCAGTTCCTCGACATCGTCGGCAGTGGCCAGCAGGGTTGGCACCACCACCAATGTGCGGGCCTCTGCGGGAATGCCGGCGGAGTAGTCCAACCGCGGCAGGAAGGACGGTTTGACGGTCAGGGTCACCAGCCAGTTCACCAGGCCGATGGCCAGGCGGCTGGTGCTCAGCAGTATCGGCACGGCCATGCCGGCGAGCACCGCGATGGGCCATCCCTCCAAGTTGATGGCGCGTATGAAACCCCACGCAAACAGGCAGGACAGAAGGGCCACAGGCACCAGATAGAACGCCAGCGGTGCCCGGTGCAACAGGCGCTGCCACCGCTCGGCCAGCGGCACCCGCGCAGCCAGGCGCTGCTCCAACAACGGCAGCCCGGCACCTGCCAGGTAGAAGCCCACATGTTCGGCCTCTTCACCGTGTGCGGCCCCCGCCGCCTGGGCCAGTTCGATAGCCGTGCGTGCCACGGCGGCTTCGCTGAAGGCGCAGTGGCGTGCCAGGCGTTCGACAACGTGCCGGTAATGGTCGCGGCTGGTGAAGTCCATGGCTGGGTAGACGGCGGCCGGGTCGCGGCACAGTGTCTGCTCTACATGGCTCAGGTGCTCGACGAACAGTCGCCAATCGATGGTCGACAGCAGTCGCAGGCTGCCGATGCTGTTACTGATGGAGACCTGATCGATGGCTTGCTGCTGAGCATCGAGCTGCACATAGCGCTCGATGCTCAGTGCCGACTCGCTGAGCATCTGCTCCACCCACAGCAGCGGCTGGGTCAGCGAAGCGCTGTGGCCCTGTAGCCTCCTGGCCAGCTCGGCGACGAAGGCGGCGGTCATCGGCGGTTCCGAACGGGCCATGTCGGCGACCACAAGCACCACGCTCTTGGCATCGCGCTCGGCGGTATCGCCAAGCCGGTCGGCCCAGACATTGGCCAGGTCGCGGTCAGCCCAGTTGGCCATTACCCGCGCCGCCACCCGTCGCAGGTTCTCGATCAGGGCCAGGCGGAGCATTATCGGGATCGCCCAGAGCTCTCCCAGGGTCAGGGTGGCGGCCTGCTGATAGGCCTCGGCGAAACGGCTGAGGCTTTCGGCGTCGATCCGCCCGTCACCATGGGAAATGGCCTCCAGCGCAATGTCGTAGACACGCGGCAGGCCGGTGGAGGGGCCGTTGTCCAGCCTTGGCAGCTGCAGGCTGTAGTCGGCTGGCAGGTGGCGTTTGGCAATACGTATCTGGGTTTCGACCAAGTAGAAGTTGTCGAGCAACCACTGCGCAGCGGGCAATGCCGGACGCGAACTGGGCAGGGCGCCGCCTAGGGCAGTGCAACTGGTGGAGAGCATGCGCTCGTTATCGGCCAGGCGGTCGAGCAGCGCGTCGTCCGCCGGCAATCGGCTCAAGCGATGATGATGGGCCAGCCAGAGGCCGTGCTCGGCCATCTGGTCGGCGTTGTACAGCTCTGAGCGCAGCAGGCTTTCATAGGTGAATGTATTTGGGGACGAGCGCCAACGCCCGGCATGTGCGTACAGGCGACGAAGGTAGGCGAGTGCATTGAGCCAAGGACTGTCCATGGTGTGCTGGTTTGCCTATCTAGCCTTTCAGCTGTCAGTCTGCGGCGGTCGTTGAGCAGCGTCTGTACGGTAGCGAACAGACTCGCACCGGGCCGGCGCCCAAGCTGACTACATGCACCGTTTGACATCGCGGCGGTGCTTCTAACCCTGTCTACCCGGCAGGGTCGGCAATATCCGCTCGCTGGAGGCCCCCCTTGAACGCGCTTTTAAAGGAAACCGTTAATTTGGCGTGCATCTGCACGGACGTAGCATCGCAAATACGGGAAGACACTTCAGATTTCGGGTTGCTGTTGACATCGCAGAACGGGCAGATCGCCAGCGCGAATGCGGCATTGTGCCGCCTGCTGGGGTACAAACATGAAGCCTTGGTTCGCATGCGGCTTCAGCAACTTCTTACAATAGAAGCCAAGGCCCTTCACCAGTTGTACTGGCAGCCACTGATGGGGACATTGGGGGCGGTGGCAAACGTCAAGTTTGATTTCGTGCACTGTAAGGGCTTCACCCTGCCGCTGATATCCAATGCTATTACCTGCGCGCATTCGAATGGCATCGTTCACGAGCTGACCATGTTTAACTCTGACGAACAGCGTTACGAGCGTGATCTGCTGCGCGCGCGCCTATTGGCCGAACGCTGTCTGGCTAAAAACCTCAAGACACAGCGCGCATTACTGTCTCCTAGCCATGTCTGCGTGATACAGCCTACTGAGAGTGCACAGTCCCTGCCGGCCGAGCAAATACTTGGTATCGTCAGTCATGAACTGCGTACGCCACTTCTGGCAATCAGAATGGCGACCGACTTGTTGACACGACGCTCACATGCGGCCGAAAGCCCCAAGTTGCTCACAGCGATCAGCCACTCCGTATCACGCGCGCAGCGGCTCGTGGCGGACTTGCTGGATTTCACGCTCATCCAGGCCGGGCGCGGTATCTCCATTCAGCCCAGGGTTGCTGACCTGCCGCACACCGTGGAGGGGTGCCTCGATGAATTGCGGCTAACGTTTCCAGGTCGTCAACTGACTTATCAGCATACCGGGGAACGTAGCGCCCTGATCGACTCCGACCGCCTGTACCAGCTGATCGGCAATCTGGTGGCTAACGCAGTGGCCTATGGCGATCCAAGCAAGTCCGTTTACGTGACATCCTGCATCAAAGAAACGACAGCAACCCTGACGGTGCACAACAGCGGCGCGCCGATTTCCCTTGAACTGCTAAAGCATGTTTTCGAACCTTTGGTGCGTGGGAATCAGCGACTTGGGGGCGCTACCAGCATAGGCCTCGGACTCTTTATCGTGAGCCAGATAGCTAAGGCTCATGCGGGCTGTGTGTCAGTCGATTCTACAAAGCAGAACGGCACCACCTTCACTGTGAGACTATCGCAGCAGAGTGCAGGCACAGACTCGACCTCGACTCCCACTTTTCCGTCACCTTGAGCTTCATCCTTGGGAAGTTTTATATGGCATGAGCCTGTGCAGGCTTCGGTTTGCAGGGGAAGTCTCTTGCAATTGCAGATTTAAACAAGAGAAAGACTAACCAGCTTGTAAAAGTAGCCCGCATCTAGGCGGATGATTTCGCCACAGAGTCCCTTGCTGCTTTCCGCGAAGGGCAGCTATGGGTCGATAGCAGCCGTTGCAGGCAATAGTTGGCGTCATCCTTCCCTTCGCATGCGCCCTATAATCATTCTACTAAGTGCAGCGAGCAGAGCATGAAACGAACCTTAGAAGGCATGGCCAAAGCTGGTGAACCGCTGCTGCGCGAGGCCCTTGAAGCGATAAGGGCGCATCAAAATGCTCAAGATAGCAGGGTGCCTCCCGACGAACTGGAACGGCTCAGACTGCTGGCGGACTCGCTGTATCAGGCGGTAGCGGACTTCCAGTTGCTGGAAGCCGGCCGTCGGTCCGAATCAATTCACTGAATTCGAGGTTCTGATGGAAAAGCTGCCCAAAATTTTGGCACCTTATCACCAAGCCTACAGCGATGCAGTAGAGGCAATGCGTCAGTACCACGAAGCTTTGGATACTGGCGCGCCCGTAGTCGAGGTAGAGCGATTGCGTCTTATTGCCGAGTCTCTATTCCAGGCGGTAACTGACTATCAAATGAGGGCCTTCGGCTGTGGCGGAAGAGCGACTCACTGATGGCATTTTCGTGGAAGACAGCATGTCGTGCAGATAACCGCTTTGTCCCACAACATCCTTCGCGAACCTCCACTTATGGGGGCGGCCCTGGAATCGCTGTACCAGCTAAGGGATTAGCTACCCAGGTCGCCCGAATGTCCATGACGCGGGTTAATGACCGTTTGAGACACCGCCCGGAGTCGCCGGATACGATGGCGCTTTTGGATTCTGGGCCTTGCGCAGAGAGGATTTCCGAATGTACGTACTGACTTTTACCCAGGCTCGCGCCGAACTGAAGCAGACTATGGATGATGTTTGCCGGGACCACGAGCCCGCCATAATCACGCGCCAGTGTGGCGAACCTGTCGTAATGCTCTCCTTGGAGGACTACAACGGCCTGAACGAGACCTTGTATCTGACGGCCTCGTCTAAGAACGCTTCACGACTTCGCGCTTCCATTGCTCAGCTCCAGGCCGGCCAAGCCGTAACCAAGGAACACTACTGAGCAAGCAGAAACAGACCAACAAAGATAGCGCCCGCACCAGCGAAGGTCTGGAGTTTACGGATATTGCACGGGAGGATTACTGCCACTAGCGGCAGGCCGACCGCAACCTGGGCAGTCCTTGGAGCGATGCCTAACTCAGTCGTATCAATTTCGATTTTTTCGCATCTATTCCGAAACCTACACGCGGGGCTCGCTCCTCGCTACCCTACATTCCCGGTACAGTGTTCGGTAACCTGGACGATCTGCTCCTGCAATTCCTCAGGGCCTTTGTCTTGAGGAATGTAGGTGTGAATGACATTTGCCGGCTACCTAGCTGTGCTGTCCGCGGGGTCCCTTGGAAAAGCTGGTCCATCAAACCGGCTTCTTAGGCTTACCTGCGAAATCGATGTACCCAAAAAATGCTTCTCTCGTTTCTTGCTCACTAAGCTTTTCAGCCACCGGCTTTCGGGTCGACTTTCTTGGAGCGGGAGCGACAGGCACTTCAATTTGCTGCTGCGCTAAACGTTCGGCCTTGGTCAACGCCGAATCGAACACTCTCGCGACCATGCGCTGATGTCGCTCATCTTTAGCGAATTTCACCACGTTGCTCTTATAGGCAGCTGGCAGGTCAAATGGGCATTTCAGGTCAAGTCGAATAGAAGACTGTCCACTTCCCAACGAATCGGTGTGCAAGTCTTCCACATCTTTTGCATTGCTTGTATACGCGGCCGAACGATAAGCACGCGCAAGGTCCACCTGTTCAATCCAGTATCGACCATCGTTACGGCACTCTATATACGCCTGACTCAATAATTGGACTGCAAGTCTTTTTATTCCGAAGGTGTAGCGATACAGATCCCCTGCAAAGTCTCCAGTGCCCGGCCTGATACAACCATTGCTGACCCTTACACATTCCTCCACATAGTCAGCCCAGTCCTTGCTACCAGGTGGATCTGGCAACATGATGCGGGGTAGAGAGAGTAATCTTTGCTTGTCTTCACTATTACGGCCCAACAACCTATGCACCAAGCTGTAATTACTGACAAATAAAGACGGCGGCCCAATCGAAGCCATTGTCAGAATAATTTCTGTGATTTTTGCAGTGCCAATGCCCAAGTTGAAAAACTGAGTTTCATCGAGTAGCGCGAGCGGTACCCCGTATCTGTAGGCTTGCCTTCTAGCTTCTAACAGGAACTTTTCCTGGCTTCCGCTAGGAGGTTTGCCACCGCCATATAAATAGTCGATCAGCAGGCTTTTTCCACTGACTTTTTCTTTAGCGCTGGCATACCAATGAGACGCCAATGTTATATGCCCATCGTAATGCGACGAATAAAACTCAACAGGTTCAGGCATCACTTTTCGAAGCGCCGCAATAGTGCGACTTTTCCCAACGCCGGCCAGTCCAGTTAAGCATATCGGATAAATATCTGCCTCAGGTGGCGTGTAGATTCGAGATACATACTCAACCTCGCTAGCGAATATTGCATCAAAGTGCAACTTCGCCCTACCGACCATCTCCTGGATTAACTGGATTGAAAACTGGTTCGGTAGGAATATTTCGCTGAGCGCCTTCGCGAAAATCGCGCCTCCTATGAGTGGCTGACACTCAGCCAATGAAGATACTGGTTCCGGCCTAACGGTTATCCTTTCCCGGATAGTAACAGGGTCCAATGAATGGCTGAAGCGCCCGTGAATTATCCCGTTCATTTAGACTTACCTATAAATTTATTGTAGTCAGCAGTATCACGCTTGGCTGCAGCATTTTTTGGAGCGCGGCCGGTTCTACGTACTCCCGCTCCCCCATCCACACCGGTTACTTCCTTTACCCTATCATTATAGAACGACTGTGCAGCTACACCCTGTGCTAATAGTGCGGCTATACCCTCGCGCTGTAGTTTATTAACAGCTTGTAAATCCCAAAGAGAAATATCGGAATCACCCTCTAAAGTACGAATAGACTTGACCATATCAAGTTCATACAAGCGCCCATCAACCTCAATCCAGATGTGCCGTACGCACATGGTAAGAACGTATACCTGTGCAGGTATTACACTGGTTTTAGCCACTCTGTCGAAAACACCGGTGGCGACTAACTCTGGCGACCTATACTTGCGCCCGTAAAAATAGATAGCGTCTTGACGAATGGTGGCCGGATGTTTATCCAAAAAGGTTCTGACCGCAGTATCAAATTGCATTCCAACCGATGAATCACGTCCTCGACGACTCCAATAATTCCAGATCCCCAGCGGAGATGGCGTCACGCCCGCAATGTACATCCTTTCATCCATGCGCCCACTCGCGTTAGATAAACTGTTATCTTTCAAAACTTGGATGATTTCTCTCTTAGACATCTGGACAAAATTCAACGCACTTTGGAAATAGCTCGGCTGTGCCAAGATCTGCTTATCACGGGGATGAGAAGACTCAATTGAGGCCTTGGATTGGCCCGAAAAGACTGGGGTTGCCTCAAAAGTTCCCAACCAATTAATTTCCGCTTCAACATCTAATGTCGAGCCAGGACCTCGATCAAAAATAATGCTACCTGTGACGCCCTCACAGGGCCACTCATCTTTAGTAATTGGGCAACCGAACAATTCGCAGAATTTATCCTTCCTCAAGGCCATTGAGAACAGGCACATGCGGTAAGCTGCTAAGGTTTCCTTTCCTTCAGCAAATCCGATCCCGACAATTGCGCCGGATAAAACACAAACAGCTCGAACCACACAAAATCCGTCTATAGCACTACCTTCTGTAACGCCGGTTAATTTCTCAGAAACATAGTAACCGTCGAACTCAACAATCTGATTGACGTTCTGTACACGCTCAGAGAAACTTCCGATATCGCCCGACTTTGCTCGTGTAGAGTGTTTCCCACGCACCCCAACTGATCTAGAATTTTCAGTGAAGTGCTTTTCAATACGGTATCGAATCTGAGACTCGGATGGAAATGGAAGTCCCTGGGGGTGGATAAACTTCTTAGTATCACCGCTTTTGACCGCAACGCAACCGAATTCCTTCGTAAGAATTTCACTATATATTCTCGCCCTGGTTTTGTAAGGCGATCTATGGGCTATATATCCAGCAATAATCTTTTTCACCATATCCACATTGGATGCGTAGCCCTGGTGCTTACCGGCTCGGCCAATTTTACGTTTTCGGTTTTGAGCAAGCCTATCCCAAGTACCAATTCTGTGAAGTGGAGGCATCAATGCCCACTTGTTTCTGCCAAAAATGATGTACGTATAAAACCAAAGACGTAGCCGTGATGCATTTTGTTGAGGTTTTTTTTGCTTGGCGTGCGCATTGATAATGGCATCGGGGTTTTCGCTGGCCAAAATTTCATTATGACGTTGCACTAACTCGGCAATCGCAAAAAACCGCCGGTTCACCTTGACCTCATAGGACTCTTTTGTGGAAAAACGTCGCCGCTCGAGTTCATATATGGCCAAACCTTCAATGGGGCCTAGCCATGGAGGGTACATCTCTACCTCTCCCGATCCTTCGATCAGCCCTGTCTCAAGGCCCTCTTCAAAGTCGATAGTGGTGAGCGTGATCAAGGAGGCGGCGAGTTCTTTCCCCTTATCAAAAAAGTAGATAAGCCTTGCTCGATTATTGTCAGCATCATTTTTCAGAAGGTAATAGGTGACTCCCTTCGAAAGGCTGAGGTATCCATCAGGTGCGATCAACCGTGCTCCAGTGATCACGAGGCATGCTCCTGAAAGAGTGAGCCATAGACATCCACCAGGTCGCGGCCATCCGTGTCTAGGGGATGATCGATGAGGAAGGGCTTGAGGAAATTGACGATCAGGCGCCGCTCCCAGATGTCCTGATAAATACGCGCGATAAATTGGTCAGGAGCTCCCCAGCGGGCGCCATACCCCAAGGCTACGTATGCAACGGGATTGCCAAGCCGCACAGCTTCCGCCACATCTGCGCTGAAATCCCCAAGCAAGGCCGCCGGATGTGTTAGCAGCAAACCGTGCATAGGGAAGATCAGGTCCAGATTCGCCTGCACGACCTTGGTGATGGTGTCCAGCGAGAGCTGCAGCGTTCTGATACCGGCACTGGAATAGTAGGTGCTCTCGAGCTCAGCACGCTGAAGAGCGTATTCCTGATCGAGCCTCTGTTGGACAGGTGTTTTAGCTTCGGACAAGCGACGCTCTGCAAAGGCGGCGTCGCGGTCTTTGATGCTCCAGTTCACCGCATAAGGCGTTCCATCCGCTCGGAGCAGGTAGAGCAGCAAATCACCTTGGTAGGGAAATGGCATCCTGCGCAAAACACCGTGCATGGGTACCGTCACCTCAGCATGCTTGAAGCCCATCTCTTTGGCGATATTCGTGGTTCCGCGGGTGGGTGGAGGGAAAGTGCCTTTGGCTAGTGGGTGCCCTTTGAGCGGATGTGCGAAATCGTATGGCCATAGCATTTTCTGCTCGTGGATATCGATCAGGTTGGGGTGGTGCAGGGCAAGCTGGGTGAAAACTCTTTCGGGAGTCGAGAGAGCATGAACAGCCCGACCCAGCTTTCGGCTGTTGAGTTGGGTAATACGAGAGTGCTTCGGTGCTTCCCGCGGGATCGCCAACGTGGAGGGGATGTACCGTTCACCCCAGCGGAATTGTCCTTGGCGATCCATGATGAGGTCGTACTTTTGCTGCATGTTCATTCAAGCATTCCATTCGTCTCGGCTAAAACTGCCGTACTGCAGCTGGGGATAAGTGCTCAGCTGTACGGCAAGCCCTTGCCTGGCGGGCAGGCGACAAGATGCGAGCTGTGGATAACGCTCAGTATCTTGTGGATGAACGAAGCCCTGCAGGACTTGACGTCCCGCATGCAAGGGATGGACAATGGATTGGCAAGGGTTGAAATTTGCTTTATCCACAGGGGCCCAAGGTCGCACTTGGGCTTTTGTCCATCTGGCTTCGATAGCTCGCACTACAGAGCTACTACTATTCAGATCTCATAAATCAACCTCTCAAAATTCCGTTTAACGGAAATAATTAACCCCTTAGAATTCCGTTTAACGGAAGTTTCTCTAGAATATTCCGGCCGTATTGCTGATTCCGACCCGCGTAACCTTCCTATGCTACTGCTTCTAGTTGTCTGATGACAATAGAAAAGTTTCGCTTTTTCCTCTCCGCCGATATCGCTTTACGCCACGTGAGTCGTGTTAATTTCAATTAAGAATTTAAAACACAATCGTTATTCACTTATTTTCCTTCTAACGCAAAGTATTCATCTAATATGATTTCTATCTAGCTTCCGAGTTAAAGTCATGCTTGATGAACACGGCTGTGTACTGCGTTGGCTTGCAGATGAGACGTTTTTTAGTATCTGCAGCCGTCAGCATATTTTTCTAGGACATATCAAATCAGCTGCTACAACAGCTTGGTTATTCAATATTGGTATGACTGGCTTTGCTCACGATTTCCCATTCAATCTTGATGCGTTACACGGCGAGGTGGAGGCAACATGGGGAGATGCGACTTCAATAATTCTTGACCACACAATCTTGCCGCTATTCTTTCCCTTCCAATCCCGAGCGCACGTGGAAGAGGTAATCCAGGCGCTCAGAAGCCCAAGATTAGGTTCGCTGAAGTACCGATTGGGGCTACTCACTAGCCGTTTCGGTGCTGAGCATCCACTCAAGGCCTGCAGTGCCTGCATGAACTCAGATCGCTCGGAGTGTGGAGTTGCCTACTGGCATCTGACTCATCAGTATCCTGGAATTGTACTTTGCCCTATACATCATTTACCTCTCCGAGAAAGCACTAAAAACCGTCAGTGGTCCGGTCGATTTCAGTGGTTCCTACCGAATGAAAATGTCTTGGCTCCCGAGAGCAGCCTCAAGCTTACTGACCATGAAATACAATCCCTAGAAGGCTTGGGACAAGGTATATTGCAACTTTCCAATTACGGATTCGGAAGGAGTTTCAATCCCGATACTGTCAGCCAGACTTATCGGTATGCCCTATCCCGCCGCGCAAATCGCGCACTGGACCAGGCAGGCTGTGGTGAGTCGTTCGCACGCTACACTACCCTCCTGCAGCGCCATCCTCCTCTGGCATCGCTGCCGACGACGGGTGCCGCTGCAGCGGCTCTGCTTGGACAGCTTACCCGTTCACCACGAGGCTACTGCCACCCCCTCAAGCACTTGACCCTGATTTCATGGCTCTATGGGTCATTGGACCTATTCGTCTCTATGTATGATCAGCAAGAACAAGCAGAGTTTTCAGACTCAGTCACCTCACTACCGATAGAGTCCAGAATAAAAAAACGTGTGCTCCCAAAAAAGCCCCCCCCCCAAAGCACTCAAAAAACCCGTCGTCCTAAAATTTTGAAAGCCCCCATCCGGTTAGCAATACTAAGAAGACTCGCGGAGGGCGCTGACAAACAATCGATTTGCTCTGACTTCAACATCAGTATTTCAACAGTTAATAAGTTGATTCGCAGCGAACCTGCTATTCGTGAGAGCTGGGAAAACCAAAGGAGATTTTCTTTGCTAATTAAGCATAGAATGACTTGGCTTTCTACAACGGAGCGTTTACCCGACGCTGGGGTGAAACGAATTCGCTCAAAAAGCCCTCATGTTTATGCCTGGCTATATCGGAATGATCATCAGTGGCTGCAGAGTCTGATTGATGCGATTCCAAAAGAGCGGTATGGAAATAATTCTAAGGTAGATTGGCTAGAGCGTGACCGTCAATTGTCCGAAGCTATCAAGTCTTCATTCAATCCCGGCACTAAGGTTCGGATCAGCAAAGTAGATTTGAACCTCCGATTTCCTTGCTTAGCGAAAGCGATAGAACATGACGACCATTACCCACTAACAAAACTTCTAGTGCGCCAACTTACCGGCAAGCAATGTAAAAAGGTCGGCGACATATGCGAAGAGCTGCCAGAGCAGCGATCCGCTGGGTCTCCATCCTCAGGCGTCACTACTGAGGCACCACTCACCCGTGAGCGAGATGCCTGAGCTGATCGATCCGCTTGAACGTCTCGTACAGAGAAATCATGTCGCCTTGAGCCATGACCTCTAGCGGCGAACGCCCTTCGAAAAAGGCATTGCCGTTCTGCAAACGGGGGAAGCTTGTGACATTCGCCTGGTTGGTGAACACCTCGCGAAGTGACGCGTGCACTCCAAGCACCAGCCCAATTCGTTGCTGCTGATCTTGATCCAGCCTCCGCACTGAACCTGGATCAGCTGCAGCCCTGCGCAACGTCGACGGAGAAATCCGAAGGATTTTACAAGCCTGATCAGACGAGGCCTGCCAAGCGCTGATGATTCGCAGCGCAGCCTTCAGGCCCACCGTCGTTTGCTCTTGAGTAAGTAGCTGGTCGCTCATCATTCTCTCCGATTCCCCACCCAACTCAGTCTACATCTGCCACAGCCGGGCGTTAAGCGAAGGGGTACACCCTACGGCCTATGAGTCTTCAGCAGGGGAACGCCAGGAAGCGCCATTACCGCTACAGGGTTCAACTGGTAGCCCTTGCTCTTAGGATGCTCGAAGTTACAGCACGGGTAGATCTTCTGCCGGCGCCTGTAGAAGCCGTCACGGCTCTGGTCTTCTGCGGACAGTGGGCTGGACTCTGGGCAAGACCAGATGCCCACCCCGTGTTCATATCTCTCCTCGACGAAGTTCGCCGACTCAACGCCTCCCGCGTGGTAGCTGCTCCACAGCGACGCAACCGATCGTGCAGCCCCCTTGAGTAAGCTCATGTCGTGGGCAAATCCGTCACAGCGCTCATAAACTCTCACGAGCGCAGCACTTATCCGAGCATTGATGCCGGCAACAACGGGGGCGCTCTTTTTCAACCGTGCCGACTCGAGAACGTCCGTCAGAGCAGTCAGATCCTCATAGGCTGACTGCACTTGTACTGCTGGCTCTCCCTGTAAGTCCTCAAGGAGAACACTTGCTCTCCCGAGAGCTATGCGAACTGCACCGTCATCTGGAATGTGTTTAGGCGAGGTGCAAAGGTAGTGATAAACCACGGCTCGGCGCAACGCTGCTGGATCTTCATTCACCTCTGAAGGCGCTGATGCTAGATGCCGGTCGCTGCATTTTTTCCACATCACATCCAGGTCATGTCCCAGGCGCGTGAACGGCCGGGTGCAATACGGACAACGACTTTGCAAGACCACATTGTGCTTATGGCAGACGTTCACGTATGGAGCGCCGTAACGGCGCCAGTAGGAAAAGCCCAGTGACTCGAGATCTTCCCGAACGCACTCTGGGCAGAATGCCGCTTCCCATTCGCTGAACCGCTCGCCCTCGGAGACATACTGCTGGCCCGAGTACGAGTGGTCCCAGTGACCTTTGAAGACATGCGTCGCAGCCATCATCGTATGGCCTTGAAGCAGCCGGTTGAAGCCGTAACACCCTGGCCACCCAAGCGCCTCTGCAAGGCCCTTTACCTCAATCGTTTTGAGCACATGTCGCGTCGCGAGCTTGTCGAAGATGCCCATGTTACTCGCACGCCAGTTGAGGTGCCGGTTACGTCTAACGTACGAGGCGAGAGATTCATCGGGTTGGATTTGGAGAGGCATGGATTCGCGTCGACACAGGGTTGCGGTGAGCGCAACAGCTGAAAGGATGGGCGCAACGAAGAAGGGAGCCGGTTACGGCTCCCTCCATCAGCGACAGTTTTTGTTGCGGTGCGACAGTTTTAATTCTCAGAATCCATCGCTGGGCCCTGCTTTAGCCCCCTACTCCACCGTCACAGACTTAGCCAGGTTCCGCGGCTGGTCCACGTCTGTACCCTTCAGCACCGCCACATAGTAAGAAAGCAGCTGCAGCGGAATGGTGTACAGAATCGGCGCCAGTGCATCGGCGATGTGCGGCACCTTGATCACGTGGGTGCCTTCGCCGTTGCTCATGCCGGCCTGCTCATCGGCGAACACCACCAACTGCCCGCCACGGGCGCGCACTTCCTGCAGGTTAGACTTGAGCTTTTCCAGCAGCTCGTTGTTCGGCGCCACGGTGACCACCGGCATGTCGCCGTCGACCAAGGCCAGCGGGCCGTGCTTGAGCTCGCCGGCTGGGTAGGCTTCGGCGTGGATGTAGGAGATTTCTTTGAGCTTGAGCGCGCCTTCCATCGCCACCGGGTACTGCGCACCACGGCCGAGGAACAGGGTGTGGTGCTTGTCGGCGAACAGTTCGGCGGTTTTCTCGACCACATGGTCCATGGCCAGGGCTTCGCCCAGGCGCGCTGGCAGGCGGCGCAGTTCTTCTACCAGCTCGGCTTCGACGCCGGCGGCAAGCGAGCCGCGCACCTGGCCCAGGGCCAGGGTCAGCAGCATCAGCGACACCAGTTGGGTGGTGAAGGCTTTGGTCGAGGCGACGCCGATTTCCGGGCCGGCCAGGGTCAGCAGGGTCAGGTCGGATTCACGCACCAGCGAGCTGATGCCAACGTTGCAGATCGCCAGGCTGCCGAGGAAGCCCAGCTCCTTGGCATTGCGCAGCGCGGCCAGGGTGTCGGCGGTCTCGCCCGACTGGGAAATCGACACCAACAGGGTGTCCGGCTGCACCGCGACTTTGCGGTAGCGGAACTCGCTGGCCACTTCGACCTGGCACGGGATACCAGCCAGGCTTTCCAGCCAGTAACGCGCGACCATGCCGGCGTGGTAGCTGGTGCCGCAGGCGACGATCTGCACATTGCGCACTTTGGCAAACAGCTCGGCGGCCTGCGGGCCGAAAGCCTGGACCATGACGTGGTCCTTGCCCAGACGGCCTTCCAGGGTGCGCTGTACCACGGCCGGTTGCTCGTGGATTTCCTTGAGCATGAAGTGGCGATATACGCCTTTGTCGGCCGCTTCCGCGCCTTCGCTGTGCTGCACGGTTTCGCGCTGCACCGGCTCGCCGGCCTGGTCCCAGACCAGTACCTGATCGCGGCGAATTTCGGCGATATCGCCTTCTTCGAGGTACATGAAGCGGTCGGTGACCTGGCGCAGCGCCAGTTGGTCGGAGGCCAGGAAGTTCTCGCCCAGGCCCAGGCCGATCACCAGCGGGCTACCGCTGCGCGCAGCGACCAGGCGGTCGGGCTGGCTGGCGCTGATTACTGCCAGGCCGTAGGCGCCGTGCAGGCGTTTCACGGCGGCTTTGAGCGCGGCGGTCAAGTCGGGGGTGGTCTTGAGCAAATGGTGGATCAGGTGAACGATCACCTCGGTATCGGTCTGCGAGGCAAAGGCGTAGCCCAGGCCCTTGAGCTCGTCGCGCAGCTCTTCGTGGTTTTCGATGATGCCGTTGTGCACCACCGCCACGTCATGGCCGGAGAAGTGCGGGTGAGCGTTTTCTTCAGTCGGCGCACCGTGGGTGGCCCAGCGGGTATGGGCGATCCCCAGCTTGCCCAGCAGCGGGTCGGCAGCCACGGCGGCTTGCAGCTCGCTGACCTTGCCGATGCGGCGGCGACGCTCCAGGCCCTGCTCGCTGAGCACGGCCAGGCCGGCGCTGTCGTAGCCGCGGTATTCCAGGCGCTTGAGGCCTTCGATCAGGATGGCTGTAATGTTGCGCTCGGCAACGGCACCTACGATTCCACACATAAGATGTTGCTCCTAGCTGATAGCGGCGCAGATCAGATTGATGCCGCGGGCTTGAATGCGGTCGCGAGCCTCTGTGGGCAGGCGATCATCGGTAATCAGGGTAGTGACGCTGCTCCAGGGCAGCTCAAGGTTGGGGATCTTGCGGCCGACCTTGTCGGACTCGACCATCACGATCACTTCCCGGGCGACTTCGGCCATCACCCGGCTCAGGCCGAGCAGCTCGTTGAAGGTGGTGGTGCCACGTTCAAGGTCGATGCCGTCGGCGCCGATGAAAAGCTGGTCGAAGTCGTAGGAACGCAGCACTTGCTCGGCCACCTGGCCCTGGAACGACTCGGAATGCGGGTCCCAGGTGCCACCGGTCATCAACAGCACCGGCTCGTGTTCCTGCTCGCTGATGGCGCGGGCCACGTTCAGCGAGTTGGTCATCACCACAAGGCCTGGCTGGCGCCCGAGCTGCGGGATCATCGCAGCAGTAGTGCTGCCGCTGTCGATGATGATGCGCGCGTGTTCTCGAATGCGTTCCACGGCTGCCTTGGCGATGGCCTGCTTGTGCGGCGACACCGGTTGCACGGTATCGCTGAGCAGTTCCTGCGGCATGGTGACCGCGCCACCGTAGCGGCGCAGCAGCAGGCCGTTGGCTTCGAGGGCGGCGAGGTCCTTGCGAATGGTCACTTCGGAAGTTTCGAAACGCTTGGCCAAGGCGTCGACACTGACTTCGCCCTGCTCGTTGAGCAAGGTGAGGATGTTATGGCGGCGTTGGGGTGTATTACGTTTCGACATTTCGGCTTTAAGTTTCGATTCGAAAGATAATTGGCGCAATCAAAACCTATGAGCGTTTTTTAGTCAAGCGTTGTTTAGGGCCTACCGCGCACTCTTGTAGGAGCGGCCTTGTGCCGCGAATGGGCTGCGAAGCGGCCCCGGCAGTTTTATCTACGCCAAAAAATACAAAGGCCGACTTATTCACATAAGCCGGCCTGTGCATAACTCAGCTGGGGATAACTCAGCTCTTCTTGATTTTCTCAGGCCGTTTCCAACCCTGGATATTGCGCTGACGGGCACGGGCCACGCCCAACTGCCCCGCCTCGACTGCCTGGGTGATGGTCGAGCCCGCAGCAGTAGTGGCGCCGGCCTGGATTTCCACAGGCGCTACCAGCGAGTTGTTGGAGCCAATGAACACGTCCTCACCCATCACGGTGCGGAATTTGTTCGCCCCGTCGTAGTTGCAGGTAATGGTGCCAGCGCCGATGTTGCTACGCGCCCCGATGTCGGCGTCCCCCAGGTAGCTCAGGTGCCCGGCCTTGGCGCCTTCACCGAGTCGGGCATTCTTCAGCTCGACAAAGTTACCCACATGGGCCTTGGCTTCCAGCACACTGCCCGGGCGCAGGCGCGCAAACGGGCCGGCATCGCTGCCCTCGCCCATCACCGCGCCTTCGATATGGCTGTTGGCCTTGATGACCACGCCTTTACGCAGGGTGCTGTCCTTGATCACGCAGTTCGGGCCGATCTGCACGTCGTCCTCGATCACTACCTTGCCTTCGAGCACCACGTTGATATCGATGAGCACATCGCGCCCAACCGTGACCTCACCGCGCACATCGAAACGCGCCGGGTCGCGCAGGGTCACGCCCTGGGCCATCAGGCGACGGCCTTCACGCAGCTGATAATGGCGCTCCAGCTCAGACAGCTGGCGGCGGTCGTTGGCGCCCTGCACTTCCATCGCGTCGTGCGGCTGCTCGGTGGCAACCACCAGGCCATCGGCCACTGCCATGGCAATCACGTCGGTCAGGTAATACTCGCCCTGGGCGTTGTTGTTCGAAAGGCGGCCCATCCAGTCAGCCAGGCGCGCTGCCGGCATGGCCAGAATGCCGGTGTTGCCTTCCTTGATAGCCTTTTGCGCATCGCTGGCATCCTTGTGCTCGACGATGGCCTGCACCTGCCCTTGGGCATCCCGCACGATACGGCCATAGCCGGTCGGGTCGGCAAGGTTCACGGTGAGCAGGCCAAGCTGGCTGGCGCTGACCTTGGCCAGCAAGCGTTGCAGGGTCTCGACCTCGATCAAAGGCACATCGCCATACAGCACCAGCACAGTGTCGGCACTGATTGCCGGCAGTGCCTGGGCTACTGCGTGGCCAGTACCGAGCTGCTTGTCCTGCAGCACGAAGTTAAGGTCATCCGCCGCCAGGCGCTCGCGAACTTGCTCGGCACCGTGGCCAATGACCACGTGAATGCCGTTGGGCTTCAGCTGACGGGCGCTGTGGATAACATGGCCAAGCATCGAGTTGCCGGCAACCGGGTGCAGCACCTTGGGCAACGCCGAGCGCATGCGGGTGCCTTGGCCTGCGGCGAGAATGACGATATCGAGAGACATTGACTGGCTACCAATCCGGGGCGGTCAGGGGGGTGACCGAGGAATAAAATTCGGAAAAAGAAAAAGGGTAGCCGAGGCTACCCTTTAACTCAATCGCAACGCAGGTTACCGGCCAAAGCCAGATTACTTGCCTTTGCGCATTTGCTGGACAGTGCGCAGCTGAGCTGCAGCTTCGGCCAGGCGTGCCGCAGCAGCACCGTAGTCGAAGTCCGAGCCTTTCGTGTTCAGGGCGTTTTCGGCAGCCTTGAGGGCTTCCTGCGCCTGAGCTTCGTCCAGGTCGGCAGCACGCTGCACGGTGTCGGCAAGAACCTTGACCATGTTCGGCTGCACTTCGAGGAAGCCACCGGAGATGTAGAACACCTCTTGAGTGCCACCCTGCTTGGTCAGCGTGATCGGACCCGGCTTGAGATTGGTGATCAGCGGGGCGTGGCCTGGAGCGATACCAAGATCGCCCAGGTTGCCGTGCGCTACTACCATCTCGACCAGGCCGGAGAAGATCTCTCCTTCCGCGCTGACGATATCGCAATGGACTGTCATAGCCATCTGCTTGCCTCAACCTGATTAGCGCCCCTTGCGGGGCGCCGGGATTACAGTTTCTTGGCTTTCTCGATCGCTTCGTCGATGCTGCCGACCATGTAGAACGCTTGTTCTGGCAAGTGGTCGTAGTCACCTTTGAGGATGCCGCTGAAGCCAGCGATGGTGTCTTTCAGGGAAACGTACTTGCCTGGCGAACCGGTGAAGACTTCGGCCACGAAGAACGGCTGCGACAGGAAGCGCTGGATCTTACGAGCGCGGGCTACCAGTTGCTTGTCGGTCTCGGACAGTTCGTCCATACCCAGGATCGCAATGATGTCCTTCAGCTCTTTGTAGCGCTGCAGAACATACTGGACCTGACGGGCAGTGTCGTAGTGCTCGTTGCCGATCACGTTCGGGTCCAGCTGGCGCGAAGTCGAGTCCAGTGGATCGACCGCTGGGTAGATACCCAGGGAGGCGATGTCACGGGACAGAACGACGGTGGCGTCCAAGTGGGCGAAGGTGGTAGCAGGCGACGGGTCGGTCAAGTCGTCCGCAGGCACGTATACGGCCTGGATCGAGGTGATCGAGCCTTCTTTGGTCGAAGTGATACGTTCTTGCAGAACGCCCATCTCTTCGGCCAGAGTCGGCTGGTAACCTACTGCCGAAGGCATACGGCCCAGCAGTGCGGATACTTCGGTACCGGCCAAGGTGTAACGATAGATGTTGTCGACGAACAGCAGAACGTCGTTACCTTCGTCACGGAACTTCTCAGCCATGGTCAGGCCGGTCAGCGCAACGCGCAGACGGTTTCCTGGTGGCTCGTTCATCTGACCGTAGACCAGCGCTACTTTGTCGAGAACGTTGGAGTCCTTCATCTCGTGGTAGAAGTCGTTACCCTCACGAGTACGCTCACCCACACCGGCGAACACGGAATAACCGCTGTGCTCGATGGCGATGTTACGGATCAGTTCCATCATGTTTACGGTCTTGCCGACACCGGCACCACCGAACAGACCAACCTTGCCACCCTTGGCAAACGGGCAAACCAGGTCGATAACCTTGATGCCGGTTTCCAGCAGGTCGTTGCCGCCTGCCTGGTCAGCGAACGAAGGCGCTGGCTGGTGGATACCGCGACGCTCTTCTTCACCGATCGGGCCGGCTTCGTCGATTGGGTTGCCCAGAACGTCCATGATACGGCCCAGAGTGGCCTTACCAACTGGAACGGAAATGGCCGCGCCGCTATCGACGACGTCCAGACCGCGCTTCAGACCTTCGGTCGAGCCCATCGCAATGGTACGAACCACACCGTCGCCCAGCTGCTGCTGAACTTCGAGAGTGGTTTCCGCGCCTTGTACTTTCAGCGCATTGTAAACACTCGGCACGGCGTCACGTGGGAATTCCACGTCGATGACGGCGCCGATGATTTGAACGATACGTCCGCTACTCATAGCTGGATCCTCTGAATTTTTGAACCGTTAAACCGCGGCAGCGCCGCCGACGATTTCCGAGATCTCCTGGGTGATCGCAGCCTGACGCGCCTTGTTGTAGATCAGCTGAAGTTCGCTGATCAGATCACCGGCGTTGTCTGTGGCGTTTTTCATGGCGATCATCCGGGCTGCTTGTTCAGCAGCGTTGTTCTCGACCACCGCCTGATACACCTGCGACTCCACGTAACGCACCATCAAGCCGTCCAGCAGCTCTTTTGCGTCGGGTTCGTACAGGTAATCCCAGTGGTGCTTGAGTTCTTGATCCGGGGTTGCCTCCAACGGTACCAATTGCTCGACCGTTGGTTGTTGGGTCATGGTGTTGATGAACTTGTTCGAAACCACCGAAAGGCGATCGATACGGCCATCGAGGTAGGCGTCCAGCATCACTTTGACGGAGCCGATCAAATCATTGATCGATGGCTCTTCGCCCAGTTGGCTGATCGCGGCTACAACGTTGCCACCAAAGATACGGAAGAAAGTCGCACCTTTGCTGCCGATCACGCACAGGTCGATTTCAACGCCCTGTTCGCGGTTTGCGTTCATGTCCTTGACCAAGGCCTTGAACAGGTTGGTATTCAAGCCACCGCACAGACCACGGTCACTGCTCACCACGATATAACCGGCGCGCTTTACAGGGCGGTCGATCATGAACGGGTGGCGGTATTCCGGGTTGGCGTTGGCCAGATGACCGATCACCTGGCGGATACGCTCCGCATAAGGACGGCTAGCAGACATGCGCATTTGTGCCCTGCGCATTTTGCTGACCGCCACTTTTTCCATGGCGCTGGTAATTTTTTGCGTGCTTTTGATGCTCGCAATCTTACTGCGAATCTCTTTTGCGCCTGCCATGTATCACCTATCAGGTTAGCAAGCGGGGGCCGGAGCCCCCGCTGCGGCTTACCAGGTCTGGGTGGCCTTGAACTTCTCGATACCGGCTTTCAGGCCAGCGTCGATTTCGTCGTTGAAGTCACCCTTCACATTGATCTTCGCCATCAGGTCGGCGTGATCACGGTTGAAGAAGGCGATCAGCGCTTGTTCGAAGCTACCAATCTTGGAGACTTCCACGTCGGTCAGGAACCCACGCTCAGCGGCGTACAGCGACAGAGCCATGTCAGCGATCGACATCGGCGCGTACTGCTTCTGCTTCATCAGCTCGGTAACGCGCTGACCATGCTCAAGCTGCTTGCGGGTCGCTTCGTCCAGATCGGACGCGAACTGGGCGAATGCCGCCAGTTCACGGTACTGAGCCAGTGCGGTACGAATACCACCGGACAGCTTCTTGATGATCTTGGTCTGAGCGGCACCACCTACGCGGGATACCGAAACACCGGCGTTCACTGCAGGGCGGATGCCCGAGTTGAACATGGCCGATTCCAGGAAGATCTGACCGTCGGTGATGGAAATCACGTTGGTCGGAACGAACGCGGAAACGTCGCCAGCCTGGGTTTCGATGATCGGCAGAGCGGTCAGGGAACCGGTTTTGCCAGTCACTGCGCCGTTGGTGAACTTCTCGACGTACTCTTCCGAAACGCGCGATGCGCGCTCCAGCAGACGGGAGTGGAGATAGAACACGTCGCCTGGGTACGCTTCACGTCCTGGTGGACGGCGCAGCAGCAGGGAGATCTGACGGTAGGCAACGGCCTGCTTGGACAGGTCATCGTAAACGATCAGAGCGTCTTCACCGCGGTCACGGAAGAACTCGCCCATGGTGCAACCGGCGTAAGGCGCCAGGAATTGCAGTGCGGCGGATTCCGAAGCACTGGCAACCACCACGATGGTGTTGGCCAGGGCGCCGTTTTCTTCCAGCTTGCGAACGATGTTGGCAACGGTGGAACGCTTCTGGCCGACAGCAACATAAACGCAGAAAATACCGGAGTCTTTCTGGTTGATGATGGCGTCGATGGCCATGGCGGTCTTGCCGATCTGACGGTCACCGATGATCAGCTCACGCTGGCCACGGCCGACAGGGATCATGGCGTCAACCGATTTGTAGCCAGTCTGTACAGGCTGGTCTACCGACTTACGCCAGATCACGCCTGGAGCAACTTTCTCGACCGCGTCGGTCTCGGTGTTGCCCAACGGACCTTTGCCGTCGATCGGGTTACCCAGTGCGTCGACAACGCGACCCAGCAGTTCCTTACCAACCGGAACCTCCAGGATGCGGCCAGTGCACTTGGCGCTCATGCCCTCGGCGAGGGAGTTGTACGCACCCAGTACCACCGCACCTACGGAGTCTTGCTCCAGGTTCAGTGCCATACCGTATACGCCGCCCGGGAACTCGATCATTTCGCCGTACATGACGTCGGCGAGACCGTGGATACGCACGATACCGTCAGAGACGGATACCACGGTACCTTCGTTACGGGCTTGGGAGCCGACATCGAGTTTCTCGATGCGACCCTTGATGATTTCACTAATTTCGGAAGGATTGAGTTGCTGCATTGCTCTGCTGCCCCTTCAAACTCAAGATTTCAATGCTTCAGCCAGTTTCGCGATTTTGCCGCGAACCGAGCCATCGATTACCAGGTCGCCTGCGCGGATGACGACGCCGCCGATCAGGCTGGCATCCTCCGACGCATGCAGGCGCACTTCCCGGCTGAGCCGTGCACTGAGAACCTTGGCGAGTTTGTCTTGCTGTTCTTGGTTCAACGCAAAAGCACTGGTGACTTCCACGTCCACGGATTTCTCTTGTTCGGCCTTGTACAGCTCGAACAGAGCGGCGATCTCCGGCAGAAGCAGGAGACGGTCGTTTTCCGCGGCAACATGAATGAAATTCTGTGCCTGTACATCGAACTTGTCACCGCACACTTCTAGGAATGCGGCGGCCTTTTCTGCGCTAGTCAGTTGCGGGGCCTTGAGCAGGCGCTGCATGGTGCCGTCTTCCGACACCGCAGCAGCCAGGCCGAGCATGGCTGACCAATTGGCCAGTTGCTGATGGGCCTGGGCGTGCTCAAAGGCCGCCTTAGCGTAAGGTCGGGCCAACGTGGTCAGTTCTGCCATGATCGCCCTCGCTTAAATTTCAGCGGCCAGTTTGTTAACCAGCTCCGCATGCGCGTTTTGATCGATTGTGGCGCCAAGGATCTTTTCAGCACCGCCAACGGCCAGAGCACCCACTTGGGCACGCAGAGCGTCTTTGATGCTGTTCAGTTCCTGTTCGATCTCGGCCTGAGCCTGAGCCTTCACACGGTCAGCTTCGACGCGGGCCTGATCACGGGCTTCCTCGACAAGCTGAGCAGCGCGTTTCTTGCTTTGCTCAATGATTTCAGCTGCCTGTGCTTTCGCTTCACGCAGTTGCTGGCCCGCTTTCTCTTGGGCCAGCTCCAGGTCGCGAGCTGCACGGTTGGCAGCGTCCAAGCCGTCGGCAATCTTCTTTTGACGCTCTTGCAGAGCAGTGATGACCGGAGGCCATACGTACTTCATGCAGAAGAATACAAAAATAAAGAAAGCAACGGATTGGCCAATCAGGGTTGCATTAATGTTCACGCCAACACCTCGCTCGGTCTTTGTTCATCACAGCCATCAACTCGTCGGAAACGAGTGATTAGCCGGCGATCTGACCAACGAAGGGGTTTGCGAAGGTGAAGAACAGAGCAATACCAACGCCGATCATGGTTACGGCGTCGAGCAGGCCGGCAACGATGAACATTTTGACCTGCAGCATCGGAACCATTTCTGGCTGGCGAGCAGCGCCTTCCAGGAATTTGCCGCCCAGCAGGCCGAAACCAATGGCGGTACCCAGAGCACCCAGGCCGATCAGCAGAGCAACAGCGATAGCGGTCAGACCAACTACAGTTTCCATCTTTCCTCCCGACTTTTACGTCGTATTGGTTAGGTTTTTAGTTTGAAGCGGTAAAACAAATCGTTTGGTACAGCATTGCCCTTGCGGACTTTTTAAGCCCTGCCCCCGGGACTGGCGGGCAAGACTATCAGACACGCCAGGCGGTCTTAATGGTTATCTTCGTGAGCCATCGACAGGTAGACGATGGTAAGCATCATGAAGATGAAGGCTTGCAGGGTGATGATCAGGATGTGGAACACCGCCCACGCCCATTGCAGCACCACGCCCAGGCCGGCCAGCCACAGCAGGCCAGAGCCGAACATCACGGCGATCAGGATGAACACCAGCTCGCCGGCATACATGTTGCCGAACAGTCGCAGTGCCAGCGAGATCGGCTTGGCGATCAGAGTGACGAACTCGAGCAGGAAGTTGACCGGGATCAGCAGCGCCTGAACGAACAGGTTCTTGCTGCCGAACGGGTGCAGGGTCAGTTCGCCGATGAAGCCGCCGATGCCCTTGATCTTGATGCTGTAGAAGATGATCAGCGCGAATAC
Organism: Pseudomonas sp. SWRI51; assembly: GCF_014268825.1. Classification (NCBI taxonomy): domain Bacteria; kingdom Pseudomonadati; phylum Pseudomonadota; class Gammaproteobacteria; order Pseudomonadales; family Pseudomonadaceae; genus Pseudomonas; species Pseudomonas sp. SWRI51. The sequence continues at coordinate 64,080 of NZ_JABWRG010000007.1, forward strand.
GCAGAAGGCCATGGCCAGGGTCGCATTCGGGTCGGTGGTCGGTACGGCACGGAAGAAGATGTGCTCGTTGCCCGACAGCTTCTGTGCAGCCCATGGCAACCAGTCGACCGGTACCAGGTCGATGGCGTTCATCAGGAACACCCAGACGAAGATGGTCAGCGCCAGCGGGGCGATTACCGCGCTGCGGCCGTGGAACGAATCCTTCACGCTACCGTGAACGAAGTCGACCAGCACTTCGACGAAGTTCTGCAAGCCGCCAGGCTGGCCGGAAGTCGCCTTCTTGGCTGCCATGCGGAAGATCAACAGGAAGATCAGACCCATCGCGACGGACCAGCCCAGGGTGTCCAGGTGGAACGCCCAGAAGCCCATTGCCTTGGCTTCTGCAGCCGAATGGGCCAAGCCCCAGCTGCCGTCTGGTAGTTGACCGTAGGTCAGGTTCTGCAAGTGGTGCTGGATATAACCCGAAGCGGTTTCTTCTGCCATGGTTGCCTCAAACGCCCTAAGGTCTCGAAAGTCTTTTATTCATCAGCAGGGGCGCGAACCAGCTGACCCATAAGGTCAGCACGAAGACACCGAATACTGCCAACGGCGCCAACGGCTTCACGCCTGCGAAGGTCAGTGCAAACAGCACTGCCGTCAAAATCATCTTGCCTGCCTCGCCAGCGTAGAACGACTTGACGATGGCCTGCGCCGCCCGGGCTCCGCTGAAGCGAAAAGCCTTCCAGGCGAAATACACATTGGGTAGCCAGGCGATCAGCCCTCCGCAGAGGCCTGAATAACCGCTGACTCCCCCTTTCCACTGCCACAACACCAAGGCTGCCAGCAGCAGTACGACAAATTGAGCCAGTAATACCGGAAAAACTGCCCAGCGATGGAAAGGCAGGCGGTTTGGCGTGCGGATTTCCATCGAAACTGCTCCCCGAAAGTCGACCGCCTCGTCAACATCGACTTGGCATAATTTGTGCCGACAAAATGCGCGCAGAGTATAGGGGTGGATTAACCCCTATTCAACTATCGGGTAGTGATTTCCGACTGCGCGCTACAACAGGAATTGTTTCAGCGGATGTGAGCAAGCACGCCCTGCAACTCATCTAGCGAGTTGTAGCGGATGACAAGTTGCCCCTTGCCCTTGTTGCCGTGGCGGATCTGCACCGCCGAGCCCAGGCGCTCTGCGAGCCGCTGTTCAAGGCGGGTGATGTCCGGATCAGGTTTGCTCGTTTCGACCGGCTCAGGTTTGCCGCTCAGCCACTGGCGCACCAGTGCTTCAGTTTGGCGCACGGTGAGGCCACGTGCGACAACATGACGCGCCCCTTCTTCCTGGCGATCTTCTTCCAGGCCGAGCAATGCACGGGCGTGGCCCATCTCCAAGTCGCCGTGGGCGAGCATGGTCTTGATCGCCTCCGGCAACGAGATCAGGCGCAGCAGGTTGGCCACGGTGACCCGCGACTTGCCGACGGCATCGGCCACTTGCTGCTGGGTCAGCTCGAACTCTTGCTGCAGGCGTTGCAGGGCAAGCGCTTCTTCCAGCGGGTTGAGGTCTTCACGCTGGATGTTCTCGATCAGCGCCATGGCGATGGCGGCTTCGTCGGGCACTTCGCGGACCATGGCCGGAACAGTGTCCAGCCCGGCCTGCTGCGTAGCCCGCCAGCGGCGCTCACCGGCGATGATCTCGTAGCGGTTGTCACCGATCGGACGCACCACGATCGGCTGCATGACGCCGTGGGCACGAATCGAGTGCGCCAGTTCTTCGAGCGCCTGCGGGTCCATGTCACGGCGCGGCTGGTACTTGCCACGCTGGATCAGCTCGACCGGCAGGTGTTGCAGTTCTTTCTGGTCGATCTGCACAGCCTGCTCTTCGAGCGAGCTGACGGAAGGACCACTGAGCAGTGCATCCAACCCACGTCCGAGACCGCGTTTCTTGATGGCCATGCGGATTCCTTAAGTTGTTTGTGCAGTGCGTGAAGGGCGGCGCTGACGGCGAACCAGCTCCCCGGCCAATGCCAGGTAGGCCAGCGCGCCGCGCGACTGCTTGTCGTAGGCCAGCGCCGGCATGCCGAAGCTCGGCGCCTCGGCCAGGCGGATGTTGCGCGGGATCACAGTGTCGTACAGCTGATCGCCGAAGTGTTCCTTGAGCTGCGCCGAAACGTCGTTGTTCAGGCTCAGGCGCGGGTCGTACATGGTACGCAGCAGGCCTTCGATCTTCAGCGCAGGGTTGAGCCTGGCGCCGATGCGCTTGATGTTATCCACAAGGTCGCTCAAGCCTTCCAGCGCGTAGTACTCGCACTGCATGGGGATGATCACGCCATCGGAGGCGACCAACGCATTGAGGGTGAGCATCGACAGCGACGGTGGGCAGTCGATGAGGATGAAATCGTAGTTGTCACGGATCGGCGCCAGCGCATTGCGCAGGCGGCTTTCCTTCATCTGCATTTCCAGCAGCACAACTTCGGCCGCGGTGAGATCGCGGTTGGCCGGCAACAACTGGTAGCCGCCGTGCTCGGAGTACTGCATGGCCTGGGCCAGGTCGCATTCCCCGATCAGCAGGTCGTACACCGATTGCTCGAGCTCGTGTTTATCCACACCGCTGCCCATGGTGGCGTTGCCCTGTGGATCGAGGTCGATCAGCAGCACACGACGCTTGGTCGCAGCCAGCGATGCGGCGAGATTGATACAGGTGGTGGTCTTGCCCACACCACCTTTCTGGTTCGCGATTGCGAATACCTTAGCCATTGTTGCGTGTGTTCCCAGTCATGCCTTGCGGCGCAGTATCAGCAGATGGCGCTGGCCCTGGCAACCTGGAACGGTCAGGGCCTGCTCGCTATCCACTGTGAAGTCTGCGGGCAATGCTACCAGTTCATCGGCAGGATGCAGCCCCTTCATTGCAAGCCATTGCGTGCGGGCGTCACCCAGGTGGCGGGTCCAGTTGGTGAAATTCTCCATGCTGCTGAAGGCGCGGGAGATGATTCCGCAGAACGGCTGCTCGGGCTGAACGTCTTCGACACGGCTGTGGATAACTGTGAGGTTGTCCAGTTTCAGCTCCATTTTCACCTGGGTGAGGAAGCGCGTCTTCTTGCCGTTGCTGTCGAGCACGGTCACCTGCTTGTGCGGATGCAGGATGGCCAATGGGATACCCGGCATGCCGCCACCGCTGCCGACGTCCAGCCAACGCTGGGCGTCCCTGTGGATAAACGGCATGACGCTGAGACTGTCGAGCAGATGGCGTGAAACCATCTCGTCCGGGTTGCGCACGGCGGTCAGGTTGTAGGCCTTGTTCCATTTGATCAACAGGGCCAGGTAGCCGAGCAGCAATTCGTGCTGCTGCGCGCTCAGCTCGACACCGAGCTGACGCGCACCTGTGGACAACTCTTCGGCGTGTTGCGGGGTAACCGGAGAACTCAAGCGCTTTGCTCCAATTCGCGGCCAGCGCCGCGTTTTTTCAGATGAATCAGCAGCAGCGAAATGGCCGCTGGGGTTACGCCAGGAATACGCGACGCTTGGCCGAGGGTCTCAGGGCGGGTCTGGCCGAGCTTGCCCTGGATCTCCTTGGACAGCCCGGAGATCGTCGTGTAGTCGATATCCACAGGCAGGCGCGTGTCTTCGCTGGCACGCAGCCGGGCGATTTCTTCCTGCTGACGGTCGATGTAACCGGCGTATTTGGTCTTGATCTCGACCTGCTCGGCCACCTGCGGGTCAAGCTGCTCGCCGCCAGTGGCCTCGATCAGGCCGGCGTAGTCGATTTCCGGGCGAGCCAGCAGGTTCAACAGGCTGTACTCGTGGGCCAGCGGCGTGCCGAACTTATCCACAATGGCCTGGCCTTGCGCCGTCCCTGGGCGCACCCAGGTGGTCTTCATGCGCTGTTCTTCGCGCTCGATGCCATCGCGCTTGGCGCAGAAGGCGGCCCAGCGCTGGTCGTCGATCAGGCCCAGCTCGCGGCCTTTCTCGGTCAGACGCAGGTCGGCGTTGTCTTCGCGCAGGATCAACCGGTATTCGGCGCGCGAGGTGAACATGCGATACGGCTCCTGGGTACCCAGGGTAATCAGGTCGTCGACCAGCACGCCAATGTAGGCCTCGTCACGCCGTGGGCACCAGCTTTCGCGGCCCTGCGCGCGCAGCGCAGCGTTGGTGCCGGCCAGCAGGCCCTGGGCGCCGGCTTCTTCGTAGCCGGTGGTGCCGTTGATCTGGCCGGCGAAGAACAGGCCGCCGATGACTTTGGTTTCGAGGCTGTATTTCAGGTCACGCGGGTCGAAGTAGTCGTACTCGATGGCGTAGCCCGGGCGCACGATGTGGGCGTTTTCCATGCCGCGGATCGAGCGCACCAACTCCAGCTGCACGTCGAACGGCAGCGAGGTGGAAATACCGTTGGGGTACAGCTCGTGGGTGGTCAGGCCTTCAGGCTCGATGAACACCTGGTGGCTGTCCTTGTCCGCGAAGCGGTGGATCTTGTCTTCGATCGACGGGCAGTAGCGCGGGCCCACGCCTTCGATCACACCGGAGTACATCGGCGAACGGTCGAGGTTCGAGGCGATGATGTCGTGGGTGCGCGCGTTGGTGTGGGTAATCCAGCAGCTGACCTGACGCGGATGCATCTGTGCGTTGCCCATGAACGACATCACCGGAATCGGCGTATCGCCTGGCTGTTCGCTCATCACCGAGAAATCCACAGAACGGCCATCGATACGCGGCGGGGTACCGGTTTTCAGGCGGCCAACACGCAGCGGCAACTCACGCATGCGGTGTGCCAAGGCAATCGACGGTGGGTCACCGGCGCGGCCGCCCGAATGGTTTTGCAAGCCGATGTGGATAAGTCCGCCCAGGAAGGTGCCGGTGGTCAACACGACCGAGTCTGCAAAGAAACGCAGGCCCATTTGCGTGACCACGCCCTTGACCTGGTCCTGCTCGACGATCAAGTCGTCACAGGACTGCTGGAATATCCACAGGTTTGGCTGGTTTTCCAGAATCTCGCGGACCACGGCCTTGTAGATGGCGCGGTCGGCCTGTGCCCGAGTGGCACGTACGGCTGGGCCTTTGCGGTTGTTCAGAACCCGGAACTGGATGCCGCTCTTGTCGGTAGCCAGTGCCATGGCGCCGCCGAGCGCATCGATTTCCTTGACCAGGTGGCTCTTGCCGATGCCACCAATGGCGGGGTTGCAGCTCATGTGACCGAGGGTTTCCACGTTATGGGTCAACAGCAGGGTTTTCACACCCATGCGTGCCGACGCAAGCGCAGCCTCGGTACCGGCATGGCCGCCGCCGATGACGATCACTTCAAAACGGGAAGGGAAATCCACCACGCACCTCGTGCCTGTTTTTGCGAATAGAGAAGGTAAGCCGACAAGTATAGGGACTTAGACCCCTTCAAAGAAACCGTCTGAGCAAAATTTGACCAGTCTGTGGATGAGTGGCAGGTAAAAGTAAACAAAGAGAAAAAATTTATAAAAGCTTTGTTTTTATGTTTATTTATACACAGCACCTTTTCTGTGGATAAAGCTCTACAGGCCAATATCCACAAGGCATGTAGCGTTTCAAAACCCTGTGTCCGACTGGGGTTGAGGGTTCTGGATAGGCGCGTATAGCCTGTGGATGAAACTGATGGTTATCAACAGGTGCCTTTTTCCTCAACAAAAAAGCACGGTTATCAACTGAGCTAAAGGTCGGTTGTCCACAGAGCTTATCCGCGAGTTTTTTCCCTGTTGATGCAATATCACCTGCGTTTCGCGCTCTCGCCTTTCCTGCAGACGAAAAAAAACCGCCCATCAAGGGCGGTTTCATCCACAGCTGCTTGTTCTATTTGCCGATACAGAAGCTCGAGAAGATGCGACCCAGCAAATCATCCGAGCTGAACGCACCGGTAATCTCGCCCAGTGCCTGCTGCGCATGGCGCAGATCTTCAGCCAACAACTCACCTGCACCCGCCAACGTCAGCTGTGCGCGCCCGTGTTCAAGGTGCTCGCTGGCCTGGCGCAGCGCCTCCATGTGCCGGCGACGGGCGCTGAAGCTGCTTTCAGCGGTCTGTTCATAACCCATGCAGGCCTTAAGGTGGTCGCGCAGCAGCTCCAGGCCCACGTCTGAATCACGGGCACTGAGGGTAATCGTCACATGCCCATCTTCGCTTTGCTCAAGGCCCACCCGCTCGCCGCTGAGGTCCGCCTTGTTGCGAATCAGCGTGACTTTGGCCGGGTCTGGCCGTTGATCGAGAAACTCAGGCCACAGGGCAAACGGGTCACTGGCTTCTGGCGCTGTGGAATCCACCACCAGCAGCACCCGATCGGCCTCACCGATAGCTTTCAACGCCCTTTCCACACCAATCTTTTCCACATGGTCGTCGGTATCGCGCAACCCTGCCGTGTCGACCACGTGCAGCGGCATGCCATCGATGTGGATATGTTCGCGAAGGATGTCCCGGGTGGTGCCGGCGATGTCGGTCACGATGGCGGCTTCGCGGCCTGCCAGCTGGTTGAGCAGGCTCGATTTGCCGGCATTCGGCCGCCCGGCAATCACAACCGTCATGCCATCACGCAGCAATGCGCCCTGCCCGGCTTCGCGCTGCACTGTGGATAACTCCGCGCGCACAGTGTCGAGCATGTTCAGCACGTGGCCATCGGCAAGGAAGTCGATTTCTTCCTCGGGGAAATCGATGGCCGCCTCGACGTAGATGCGCAGAGCAATCAGCGCTTCGGTAAGGCTGTGTACACGCTTGGAGAACGCGCCCTGCAGCGAACGCAGGGCATTGCGTGCCGCCTGGGTGGAGCTGGCCTCGATGAGGTCGGCAATCGCTTCTGCCTGGGCCAGGTCGAGCTTGTCGTTGAGGAACGCACGCTCACTGAACTCACCTGGGCGTGCCAGCCGGCAACCAAGCTGCAAACAGCGCTGCAGCAGCATGTCCATGACAATTGGGCCGCCGTGGCCCTGGAGCTCCAGCACATCTTCGCCGGTAAACGAGTTCGGCCCCGGGAAATACAGCGCAATGCCTTCATCCAGCACCAGGCCGTCGGCGTCGCGGAACGGGCCGTAGTGGGCATGGCGCGGTGTCAGCGTGCGCCCCGTGATGGTTTGCCCGGCCTGGCTGGCCAGCGGACCCGACAAACGGACAATGCCGACACCGCCGCGGCCCTGGGCGGTGGCGATGGCAGCGATGGTTTCACGCACAGTGTTCATGCTCGAAGCCTCTAGACGGTTACAACAGATAACAAAAACGCCCCACGAAGGGGCGTTTTATTCACAGGCTAGTTCAGTAGCCCGTCAAGCTGCGGCGTTTTTAGTCGCGGCTTCGATACGGCGAGTGATGTACCACTGCTGCGAAATCGACAGGCAGTTGTTCACAACCCAGTACAGCACCAAGCCAGCTGGGAACCACAGGAAGAAGAAGGTGAAGATGATTGGCATCATTTTCATGACCTTCGCCTGCATCGGATCCGGCGGGGTTGGGTTCAGGCGCTGCTGGATGAACATGGTGGCGCCCATGATGATCGGCAGGATGAAGAACGGATCCTTGATCGACAGGTCGGTAATCCACAGCATCCAGGGGGCCTGGCGCATTTCTACGCTTTCCAGCAGTACCCAGTACAGGGCCAGGAACACCGGCATCTGCACCAGGATCGGCAAGCAGCCACCCAGCGGGTTGATCTTCTCTTTCTTGTACAGCTCCATCATCGCCTGGGACATCTTCTGGCGATCGTCACCGAAGCGTTCCTTGAGCTGGGCAAGCTTCGGCGCTACGGCACGCATGCGCGCCATCGAACGATAGCTGGCAGCCGAGAGCGGGAAGAACAGGCCCTTGATGAGCATGGTCAGAACGATGATCGACCAGCCCCAGTTACCCAGCAGGCTGTGGATATGTTGCAGCAGCCAGAAGATAGGCTGAGCGATGAACCACAGGAAGCCGTAGTCGACGGTCAGTTCCAGGCCTGGGGACAACTCTTTGAGCTTGGACTGGATCTTCGGGCCGGCGTACAGCACGGCGCTGGTTTCGGCCTTGCCGCCGGCAGGGACGCTAAGGGCTGGGCCGGTGTAACCAATGATGTAGTTACCCTGGCTGTCCTTGCGCGTCTGGACGGTGTTGTTGTCCGACTTGGCCGGAATCCACGCAGTCACGAAGTAGTGCTGAAGCCAGGCAACCCAGCCGCCAGCCACAGTTTCTTTCAAACCGCCCTTGTCCATGTCTTTCATCGACACTTTCTTGTACGGCTCGGCAGCTGTCCACAGGGCGGCGCCCAGGTAGGTAGCAGTACCGGTGGCGGTGCTCGACGATGGATCGGAGCTGGCGTCACGCTTGAGCTGGGCAAACAGGTTGCCATTCCAGGCTTGGCTGCTCTGGTTGTCGATCAGGTAGCTGACGGTCAGGTCGTACTCACCGCGCTTGAAGCTGAAGCGCTTGATGTAGTTGACGCCGTTCTCGCTGAACTTCAGGTCCACGACCAGTTGGTCCTGGCCGTCGGCCAGCTGGAAGCTTTTCTGCTCGGCGGCATACAGCGGGCGACCGCCGCTGCGGGCATCAGGGCCGTTGGTACCGGTCAGGCCGGACTGCGCCAGGTAAACACGTTCGCCGCCGTTATCGAACAGCTGGAACGGGATTTCCGGGTGGTCCTGGCGACGCGGGAACTGCGGCAGAGTCAGCTGGACGATGTCACCACCGACTGGGTCGATAGCGAGTTCCAGGACGTCGGTCTTGATCCGGATCAGATCCTTGCTGAGTGCAACCGGGGCGATTTCTGCCGGGGTCGACTCGGCATTGGCGCTTGGTACATCGGCGCTGGTACCGGAATTATTACCGGCAGGCACCGTGTCTGGCAGCGCTGGGGCAGCAGTATGCTGAGTCGGCAAGGCAGCCTGGCCGTAGTCCTGGTTCCACTTGAGGACCATGACGTAGGACACGATTGCCAGGGCGACGATCAGGATCGTGCGTTTAATATCCATGATTACTCGGCTATCGAAGAAGTTCGGGAGGAAGGAGCGGGAGGAACGGGATCGAAACCGCCGTCGTTCCACGGATGACAACGCCCCAGGCGACGAACGGCCAGCCACCCACCACGCCACAAGCCATGGTTTTCGATGGCTTCGTATGCGTAACAGGAGCAGCTGGGATAGAAACGACAGTGACTGGCCATCAGAGGACTGATGGCGTAACGGTAGAACTGGATCGGAACGAGGGCCAGTTTACGCATCGTGACTGTCTACCCCTGCAGGATCGGCATTGACCGCTGGAGAGGGTCGACTGCGGACCAGTCGCTTCCAGAGCTTGCCAAAGTGTTGGTGCAATTCTGGGTTTTCCACTTCGCCCAACCCCTTGCGTGCAACGATCACGATATCCAGCCCAGCCAGCGATTGCTGGTTCAGACGGAACGAATCGCGCATCAGGCGTTTCAGGCGATTGCGCTGAACGGCGAGCTTTACGCTCTTCTTGCCGATCACCAAGCCGAGGCGTGGGTGATCCAGGCCGTTCTCGCGAGCAAGGATAAGCAGGTTTTTCCCTGGAACCTTGCCGGTTGGGGAGTCGAAGACCGCTTTGAAATGCCGGGGTGTAAGCAGTCGCTTTTCCCGACTGAAGTCCTGACTCACCACCTGTGCCGAAAAATCAAATGGCCAGACGCTTACGGCCTTTGGCACGACGACGCGACAGTACGGCGCGGCCGTTCTTAGTTGCCATACGGGCACGGAAACCGTGGGTGCGGGCGCGCTTGATGGTGCTTGGTTGGAAAGTACGTTTCATGGCGTGTTACCTGGGTTTGTCGACGACGGGCCGGAATGGCCCCCTTTTAAGAGACCGGCGATTCTAGAGAAAGCAAGCTCGTAGGTCAATTTCCAACCAGCGTTTCCTTATGGAAGGTCGTTCACGGCCACTGGACGTCGGTTTTGCCTGGGCACGGTTTTTACCCAGGGTACGGGACGGCCATGCAGACAGACACTCAATATGAAAAAAATAAAGAGGCATATAAAAAGCTTTTCTGAAGAACTTATAAAGCTTAAGCAGGCCTTCTTCTGTGGATAACCTATTACAGCCCAGTGTTTTCGGTATGTACAGAGATCCGAAACCTTGTCCGAAACAGGTGCTCTGTCTGTGCTGCGCATGGGTACAACCTGTGTATCGAATGGGTGTTTATCCACAGGGGTTTTATCCACAGGGTTGAACCCAGGGTTGTGCATAGCCCTCAAGTGCCGTTATCCACAGGGCTTATTCACAAGCCGTCTGTGGTATTTCAGTCGCGATTTGACGCTTTTGTCGCGTCCAGAGCTGTCCTCTTATGTGGATAACTGGCTACCGCCCCGGTACAATGGCGGTTTGTTTTGCCTCATCCGGCTTTCAACTCAGGGGATATCCGTGTCAGTGGAACTTTGGCAGCAGTGCGTGGAGCTTCTGCGCGATGAACTGCCTGCCCAGCAATTCAACACCTGGATCCGTCCGCTACAGGTCGAAGCCGAAGGCGACGAGTTGCGCATCTACGCGCCTAACCGCTTTGTGCTCGATTGGGTAAATGAAAAATACCTGGGTCGTCTGCTCGAGCTGTTGGGCGAACACGGCACCGGCATCGCGCCGGCGCTTTCCTTATTAATAGGCAGCCGACGCAGTTCGGCTGCACGTGCAGCTCCCAACGCGCCAGTCAGCGCGGCCATGGCGGCTTCCCTTGCCCAGCAGCCCGCTGCCCAGCCAGCGGCACCGGTTGCCGTGGCCAGCGAGCCGGTTGCAGCGCCCGTTGCCCAGTTGGTGCTCGAAGAAGTCGAACCGCCTACTTCGCGCGACAGCTTTGACAGCATGGGTTCGGCTGGCGGGCCTCCGGTAGCGCCTGGGCGGACCGAGCAACGCACTGTCCAGGTAGAAGGCGCGCTCAAGCACACCAGTTATCTGAACCGCACCTTTACCTTCGAAACCTTCGTCGAAGGTAAATCGAACCAGTTGGCGCGTGCCGCTGCCTGGCAGGTGGCAGACAACCCCAAGCATGGCTACAACCCGCTGTTCCTTTATGGCGGTGTGGGCTTGGGTAAAACCCACTTGATGCACGCTGTGGGTAACCACCTGCTGAAGAAGAACCCGAATGCCAAGGTCGTGTACCTGCATTCGGAGCGCTTCGTCGCCGACATGGTCAAGGCGCTGCAGCTGAACGCGATCAACGAATTCAAACGCTTCTACCGTTCGGTGGATGCGCTGTTGATCGACGATATCCAGTTCTTCGCCCGCAAGGAGCGTTCGCAGGAAGAGTTCTTCCACACCTTCAACGCACTGCTTGAAGGCGGGCAGCAGGTGATTCTCACCAGCGACCGCTACCCCAAGGAGATCGAAGGCCTGGAAGAGCGCTTGAAATCGCGCTTTGGTTGGGGCCTGACGGTGGCTGTAGAGCCGCCTGAGCTTGAAACCCGCGTGGCGATCCTGATGAAGAAGGCCGATCAGGCCAAGGTCGAACTGCCGCACGATGCCGCATTCTTCATCGCCCAGCGTATCCGTTCCAACGTGCGTGAACTCGAAGGCGCACTCAAGCGGGTTATCGCCCACTCGCACTTCATGGGCCGCGACATCACCATCGAGCTGATTCGCGAATCGCTGAAAGACCTGCTGGCGTTGCAGGACAAGCTGGTGAGTGTGGATAACATCCAGCGCACCGTGGCCGAGTACTACAAGATCAAGATCTCCGATCTGTTGTCCAAGCGCCGTTCGCGCTCGGTCGCGCGTCCGCGCCAGGTGGCCATGGCATTGTCGAAAGAGCTCACCAACCACAGCTTGCCGGAAATCGGCGACATGTTTGGTGGTCGCGATCACACCACCGTGCTGCACGCCTGCCGCAAGATCAACGAACTTAAGGAATCCGACGCGGACATCCGCGAGGACTACAAGAACCTGCTGCGTACGCTGACGACCTGATGGCCGTCTGCGCAGCTTATTGAAGGCAAGGGACTAGACCATGCATTTCACCATTCAACGCGAAGCCCTGTTGAAACCCCTGCAACTGGTCGCAGGCGTCGTCGAGCGCCGCCAGACCTTGCCGGTCCTGTCCAACGTCCTGCTGGTCGTCCAAGGTCAGCAACTGTCGTTGACCGGTACCGATCTGGAAGTCGAACTGGTTGGCCGAGTGCAGTTGGAAGAGCCGGCCGAGCCCGGCGAGATCACTGTGCCTGCGCGCAAGCTGATGGACATCTGCAAGAGTCTGCCGAGCGACGTGCTTATCGACATCAAGGTCGACGAGCAGAAGTTGCTGGTCAAAGCCGGTCGCAGCCGTTTCAGCCTGTCGACGCTGCCTGCCAACGACTTCCCGACTGTGGAAGAAGGCCCGGGCTCGCTGACCTGCAACCTGGAGCAAAGCAAGCTGCGCCGTCTGATCGAGCGCACCAGCTTTGCCATGGCCCAGCAGGATGTGCGCTACTACCTCAACGGTATGTTGCTTGAAGTTTCCACCGACACGCTGCGCGCCGTGGCCACCGACGGGCACCGTCTGGCCCTGTGCGCCATGCACGCTGCAATCGGCCAGGCCGACCGTCACCAGGTCATCGTGCCGCGCAAGGGTATCCTTGAGCTGGCGCGCCTGCTGACCGACCCGGAAGGCATGGTCAGTATCGTCCTGGGCCAGCACCACATCCGCGCGACCACCGGTGAGTTCACCTTCACCTCCAAACTGGTCGACGGTAAATTCCCGGACTACGAGCGCGTGCTGCCCAAAGGCGGCGACAAGACTGTGGTCGGCGATCGCCAGGCCCTGCGTGAGGCGTTTAGCCGCACCGCGATTCTGTCCAACGAAAAGTACCGTGGCATTCGCCTGCAGCTGGCCGCCGGCCAACTGAAAATCCAGGCTAACAACCCGGAGCAGGAAGAAGCCGAAGAAGAGATCAGCGTCGAGTACGAAGGCAGTTCGCTGGAGATTGGTTTCAACGTCAGCTACCTGCTGGACGTGCTGGGTGTGATGACGACTGAACAAGTTCGCCTGATTCTGTCCGACTCCAACAGCAGCGCCCTCCTGCAGGAAGCCGGCAATGACGACTCGGCTTACGTTGTCATGCCGATGCGCCTGTAACCTTTAGCAGGCCAAATGTCCCTTCTACGGCTTTCGGTCACCGCGGTGCGCAACCTGCACCCGGTGACCCTCTCTCCCTCCCCCCGCATCAACATCCTGTACGGCGACAACGGCAGCGGTAAAACCAGCGTGCTGGAGGCTGTGCACCTGCTCGGTCTCGCGCGCTCGTTCCGCAGCACTCGTCTGAACCCGGTCATCCAGTACGAACAACCAACCTGCACGGTATTCGGGCAAGTCGCGCTGGCAGAGGGTGGCACCAGTAACCTGGGTGTTTCGCGGGAGCGTCAGGGCGATTTCACTATTCGCATCGATGGCCAGAACGCACGCAGTGCGGCGCAACTGGCCGAGATGCTGCCGCTGCAGTTGATCAACCCGGACAGCTTCCGCTTGCTCGAAGGCGCCCCAAAAATCCGCAGGCAGTTCCTGGATTGGGGAGTGTTCCACGTGGAACCTCGCTTCATGGCCACTTGGCAGCGCCTGCAGAAGGCCCTGCGGCAGCGGAACTCATGGCTCCGGCATGGTACACTTGACGCCGTTTCGCAAGCCGCCTGGGACCGGGAGTTATGTCTGGCCAGTGCGGAAATAGATGAATACCGTCGCACCTACATCGCGGCTTTGAAGCCGGTCTTCGAGCGTACCCTGAGCGAATTGGTCGAGCTGGAAGGTTTGACCCTGAGCTACTACCGCGGCTGGGACAAGGACCGAGAACTCAGTGAAGTCCTCGCAACCTCCGTGCTCCGCGACCAACAGATGGGGCACACCCAAGCTGGCCCGCAGCGCGCAGATTTACGTCTTCGATTGGGCGCCAACAACGCCGCTGACATCCTCTCGCGAGGGCAGCAGAAGCTTGTGGTGTGTGCGCTGCGAATTGCCCAAGGGCACCTGGTGAGCCAGGTCCGCCGCGGTCAGTGTATTTATCTGGTGGATGACTTGCCGTCCGAGTTGGACGAACAGCATCGCCGTGCCCTGTGCCGCTTGCTTGAAGAATTGAACTGCCAGGTGTTCATCACCTGTGTAGACCACGAATTTCTGAGGGAAGGCTGGCAGAAGGAAACGCCAGTTGCTTTGTTCCACGTGGAACAAGGCCGTATCACCCAGACCCACGTCCATCGGGAGTGAAGGCATGAGCGAAAATCAAACGTACGACTCTTCCAGCATTAAAGTGCTGAAAGGTCTGGATGCCGTACGCAAGCGTCCCGGCATGTACATTGGCGACACCGATGACGGTAGCGGCCTGCACCACATGGTGTTCGAGGTGGTCGACAACTCCATCGACGAAGCCTTGGCCGGTCACTGCGACGACATCACCGTCATCATTCACCCGGACGAATCCATCAGCGTCCGTGACAACGGCCGTGGCATCCCGGTCGACGTGCACAAAGAAGAAGGCGTTTCGGCAGCCGAGGTCATCATGACCGTGCTGCACGCCGGCGGTAAGTTCGACGACAACTCCTACAAGGTTTCCGGCGGTCTGCACGGCGTAGGTGTTTCGGTAGTGAACGCCCTGTCCGAGAAACTGGTACTGACCGTTCGCCGTAGCGGCAAGGTCTGGGAACAGACCTACGTGCATGGCGTGCCACAGGCACCGATGGCCATCGTTGGCGAAAGTGAGCACACGGGTACTCACATTCATTTCAAACCTTCGGCCGAAACGTTCAAGAACATTCACTTCAGCTGGGACATCCTCGCCAAGCGTATCCGCGAGCTGTCGTTCCTGAACTCCGGTGTCGGCATCCTGTTGAAGGATGAGCGCAGCGGCAAGGAAGAGTTCTTCAAATACGAAGGTGGCCTGCGCGCGTTCGTTGACTACCTCAACACCAACAAGACCCCGGTTAACTCCCAGATTTTCCACTTCAGCGTGCAGCGTGAAGATGGCGTGGGTGTTGAAGTCGCGTTGCAGTGGAACGACAGCTTCAACGAAAACCTGCTGTGCTTCACCAACAACATTCCGCAGCGCGACGGTGGTACTCACCTGGTCGGCTTCCGCTCTTCGCTGACCCGTAGCTTGAACAGCTACATCGAGCAGGAAGGCCTGGCCAAGAAGAACAAGGTTGCCACCACGGGTGACGATGCCCGCGAAGGCCTGACCGCGATTATCTCGGTCAAAGTGCCGGACCCGAAGTTCAGCTCGCAGACCAAAGACAAGCTGGTTTCCTCGGAGGTGAAAACCGCCGTGGAACAGGAGATGAACAAGTACTTCTCCGACTTCCTGCTGGAAAACCCCAACGAAGCCAAAGCGGTCGTTGGCAAGATGATCGACGCTGCACGCGCCCGTGAAGCTGCGCGCAAGGCGCGTGAAATGACCCGCCGTAAAGGCGCGCTGGACATCGCCGGCTTGCCAGGCAAGTTGGCCGACTGCCAGGAGAAGGACCCTGCCCTTTCCGAACTGTACCTGGTGGAGGGTGACTCCGCAGGTGGTTCGGCCAAGCAAGGCCGTAACCGTCGAACCCAGGCAATCCTGCCGTTGAAGGGCAAGATCCTCAACGTCGAGAAAGCCCGTTTCGACAAGATGATTTCTTCGCAGGAAGTCGGCACGCTGATCACCGCCCTTGGCTGTGGCATTGGCCGTGACGAGTACAACATCGAGAAGCTGCGCTACCACAACATCATCATCATGACCGATGCTGACGTCGATGGTTCGCACATCCGTACCCTGCTGCTGACCTTCTTCTTCCGTCAGTTGCCGGAGCTGGTCGAGCGCGGCTACATCTACATCGCCCAGCCACCACTGTACAAAGTGAAGAAGGGCAAGCAGGAGCAGTACATCAAGGACGACGAGGCCATGGAGGAATACATGACCCAGTCGGCCCTCGAGGATGCCAGCCTGCACCTCGACGAATCGGCTCCACCGGTTTCGGGTGTACAGCTTGAAGCCCTGGTGAACGAATTCCGTTCGGTCACCAAGACCCTCAAGCGCCTTTCGCGCCTGTACGCTGAAGAGCTGACCGAGCACTTCATCTACCTGCCGGAAGTCACCCTGGATCAGTTGGGCGACCATGAGGTCATGAAGGCTTGGTTGGCCAGGCTTCAAGAGCGCCTGAACGGTTGCCAGAAGTCCGGCTTGAGCTATTCGACCAGCCTGCGCGAAGACAAAGAGCGCAACGTCTGGCTGCCGGAAGTCGAAGTGACCTCCCACGGCATGGCCAGCTACGTCACCTTCAACCGCGATTTCTTCGGCAGCAACGACTACCGTACCGTGGTTGCCTTGGGTTCCAGGTTGGCGACCTTGCTGGGTGAAGGTGCCTACGTGCAGCGCGGCGAACGTCGCAAGGCCGTGACCGAGTTCAAAGAGGCCTTGGCCTGGCTGATGAACGAGAGCACCAAGCGTCACAGCATCCAGCGATACAAAGGGCTGGGTGAGATGAACCCGGACCAGCTGTGGGAAACCACCATGGACCCGGCTGTACGCCGCATGCTCAAAGTCACCATCGAAGACGCCATTGGTGCGGACCAACTGTTCAACACCCTGATGGGTGATGCGGTCGAGCCACGCCGTGACTTCATCGAAAGCAACGCATTGTCGGTTTCCAACCTGGACTTCTGATTATCCCGGTAGAACCTGCTGTATGAGAAAGCCCGCGTATGCGGGCTTTTTTTGTGCTCAATTTTCGGCCAAATTACTAGGATCTCTTGACATTCAATTAGAGTAACTCACAATGATGTCCATGTTTCATGGAACGTGGACAGATAAAGGTTTGCGCTTATGAAGAGTCAAGATATTTTTCTTCTGTTCAAATTGGCTAGTCTTCATGCTCAAGAAGAAAATCTGCTGTGGCCTATCGAGGATTATCCTCCTGCTGTTGTGCCGGAAGTCGAGGTTTCAGCAGCACTGCCTAGTGGCGTAAAAGATGCCGGCGCGCTGGCTTGGCTGGCTGTTTACGATAGCTTGGTAGATTCGCAGCAAGACGCTATCGCCGTGCCTGAACTCGAGTCGCCTTCGGCAGACCTTGACCGTTGGGAAGGATGGTCGGATATCGTTACCGGGACTCCCCTTACGAGTTGGCACGAAGGCTATTCCCTACGTGCTCTGTCTGCATCACTTGGCTTCAGTAAAAGCGAAATTTCCAACTCTTTGATTCGCTGCCGCAATGCCGGCTTGCTGACCAGTGATAATGAAACCTCCCTTCCGAAGGTGAATCGTCGCGCACTGCTGAAGATCAGCGAGCATGCGCTTAAGCATTTTTTCCCCGTGAAGCCAGGCGCGATTGTTCGCGGTATTCCTACAGGCTTCGCGGCGCCAGTCCTTGCAAAACGTCTGAAAAGCGCGGGCGAACTTATACCGGTATGGCCCGATCCGTTCGGCAGCGAGCGGGGTCAGTCGATTGTGCCGCTGTACAAGACGGTTATCGAAGCGGTGAAGAAAGACAGGACCCTCTACCACTACCTCGCACTCGTGGATGCAATCCGAGTGGGAGGCCCAAGGGAGTCGGCAGTGGCAGTCCAGATGCTCAAGGCCGGGTTGGGGATAAAATAATATGGCATCGAATGCAGACCACAATCATGCGCTCATCTCATTTGTGGCTGATGGTTTAGGCGACGATTTTCTAGCTGAGTGCGCTTTTGTTGGCGGGTGTACGACGGCGATGTTGGTCACTGACACTGCGGTGCTGGACGATATCCGCTTCACTGACGATGTAGACCTGGTTATCGAGTTGGCAGGTATTTCTGCCTGGGAAAAGCTCACAGTGCGGCTGGCAGCGAAGGGCTTCAAGATTACCGGCGAGGATGAAGTGAACTGCCGGTTCAGGTTCAACGATGTCATTGTCGATGTAATGCCAAGCGATGCTTCCATCCTTGGCTATGCAAACCGTTGGTACATTGAGGGCCTGGAAAAAGCGGTACCGCTCGAACTCCCTGGCGGGCGGGTGATACGAGTCTTTGAGCCGACATTCTTTTTGGCGACCAAGCTCGAAGCTTTCGCTGGCAGAGGCGAAGGCGACCCTTATCACAAAGATGTGGAGGACATCATTATCTTGCTCGACGGGCGCCGAGAACTATTGGCTGAGGTGCGCGACTCGAATGAAGGATTAAAGCGCTACATTGCCTCTGGTATCGGAGCGCTTGCCGAACTCGACGGCATTGATTATGCAATCCAGAGCTCAGGCTCTGTTCGGGCAAACCCAGGGCGTGAAGGGCTCATTCTTCAGCGAATGAAAGACCTGAGCGCGCTTGAATGAGATATCAAGCCAGGACCGTAATGGGTCATGAGCGCGCCGAGAACCACGACTTCGCTCTTGCCGAGGTTGATGAAGTACAAGGGATGTTTGTCGTTGTAGACGGGACTTCCAAGCTGGGCAGTCGCCAACTTGCTCAAGCGCTGGCGCGAGGCGTGATCGAGGGCTATCAGCGCCATATTGCCCAAAGTTCAGATGACTCCAGCCCCGATCGGATTGAACGATTACTCAGCACTATCTTGGTCGATATGCACCGTGAGTTGTTCGCCATCCACACTGGAAGCACTAGCTATCTGATCGGTGTTGTACGGCAAGGGAAACTTACCGTCGCCTATGAAGGGGATTGCGCCTGCGGGATGGCTGCAGCAGACGGCAGGATCGAATGGTTTACTCCTCCTCACTGCCAAGCGAACTGGAACCGAGACCGAACCCATCCGGAGTTGGCGCTCGATCCTGCTCGCAACTTGGTGACTCGAAGCTTTAGGGCAAGTCGCTTTCCACAGCCCGATTTTGTGCGTCAAATGGCACCGGCCGGAACACGGTTTGTGTTCGCCACCGACGGTTTTTGGGCCGAACTCTCTGAGCGTCAACAGGCTGCAGCCCTCAATGATACTCGTAGGGAAATCGCGGTTGTGAGCGATGACATAACGTGGATAGACGTGTGGATGTGAAACCAGCAGTCCTCGCTGCCCCGCAGCCCATCGCGGCGCAAGGCCGCTCCGACAGCGGCCCCGTAGTGCTCGGTATCAATGTTCCACGTGGAACATCGCTATTGGTAAACGATGCAATGTCATACTGGCTGACGAAAAGCTTGCTGCTATAAAGATGGGCCCAGCAGACCTGGAGAGTGCGATGATCATCGGTAACAACCTGCACATCGAAGCACTGTACGACGAAGCAACCTCGACCCTCAGCTACCTGGTAATGGACGCCGCGACTCGAGAGTGCGCATTGATTGACAGCGTGCTGGACTACGATCCGAAATCCGGGCGGACCTCCAGTGCGTCCGCTGATCGCTTGATCGCGCTTGTGGAACACTTAGGCGCCAAGGTGCAATGGATCCTCGAGACCCATGTCCACGCCGACCATCTCTCGGCAGCGGCCTACCTCAAGGGAAAGCTCGGCGGGCATATTGGTATTGGTGCGCAGATTACCCAGGTGCAGAAAACCTTCGGCACGCTGTTCAACGCCGATCCAGGGTTCTCCCGCGACGGCAGTCAGTTCGATGTGCTGTTCGTCGATGAGGAGGGTTTCCGAATCGGAAACCTCCATGCCCGTGCTTTGCACACCCCCGGCCACACCCCGGCATGCATGAGCTACCTGGTGGAAGACGCCGGCGAGAAAGCGCTGTTTGTTGGCGACACGTTGTTCTCGCCCGACTACGGCACGGCGCGCTGTGACTTCCCCGGCGCCAGCGCGCGAACGTTGTACCGTTCGATCAGGCGCCTGTTGGCATTCCCGGACCAGACCCGGATATTTCTCTGCCACGACTATTTGCCCGGTGGGCGTGAGCTGCAATACCACAGCACGGTCGCGGAGCAACGCGCCAGCAATGTCCATATTCATCAAGGCATCAGCGAGGACAGCTTTGTGGCCATGCGCGAAGCACGTGACGCCACCCTCGATATGCCGGTGCTGATTTTGCCTTCGGTGCAGATCAACATGCGCAGCGGGCAGTTTCCCGAGCCTGAAGAAAACGGCGTGAGCTACCTCAAGATCCCTTTGAACACGCTGTAAAGGATGCCTGGACCATGCGCCCTCCCCTCCAGCCTGAGGTTCGGCAGTGATTGAAACGCAACTGCTCGGCGCTGCGCTGGGCGCGATCATCGGTGCGGTTCTGGCGCTGACGGGTGCCGGTGGCGGCATACTGGCAGTGCCACTGCTGGTATTCGGGTTGGGCCTGAGCATGGTCGAGGCGGCGCCGGTTGGCTTGCTGGCCGTGGGTATGGCCGCTGCTGTCGGCGCCGGGCTCGGGTTGCGCCAGGGGTTGGTGCGCTATCGGGCAGCACTGTTTATTGCGGTGATCGGTATTGCCTGTACACCGTTGGGGTTGATACTCGCCCATAAGCTGCCCAACACCCCGCTGGCCATTGGTTTCGCTGCGGTGCTGGTGTACGCCTGCCTGCGCATCTGGCGCAAAGCCGCACGCGAATTGCGCGGCCAGCCGCCGTGCGGTGACCGGCACCTGATGCCCTGCGTACTCAACCCGTTGCAGGGCCGCTTGCGTTGGACCCTGCCCTGCGCCCGGGCGCTGGCGTTTACCGGCATGCTCTCGGGGGTGCTCTCCGGGCTGCTGGGCGTTGGCGGAGGCTTCGTGATTATTCCCGCGCTCAGCCGCTACACCAACCTGGACATGAAAAGCATCGTTGCGACGTCGCTGGCGGTGATCGCCTTGGTCGCGACCGGTAGCGTGATCAGTGCGAGTGTTGCCGGGGTGATGCACTGGCAGGTCGGTGCACCGTTCGCTGCAGGTGCAGTGCTGGGCCTGCTGTCGGCGCGCCCGCTGGCCAGCAAGTTGGCCGGGCCGCGCTTGCAGCAGCTGTTTGCGGTGGTAGGGATGGGTGCTGCGCTGCTGCTAGCAGCCAAGACGCTACTCGGCTAACAGCTCGCCCTGTTCGGCTGCACACACCGCCAGCAGGTAGTCCCACACCACGCGCAGCCGCACCGACTTGTGCAACTCGCGGCGGGTGCAAATCCAGTAGCTGCGCTGGATGGTTTCGCTGGGCAGCACGCGTATGAGCTTCGGGTCGTTCCTGGCCATGTAGTTGGGCAGCACGGCAATACCTAGCCCGGCTTGCGCCGCCTTTTGCTGGGCGATCACGCTGGTGCTGCGAAATACCACGTTGGGTGCCCGACAGAAGCTGTTGAGCAACAGCAACTCCTGGCTGAACAGCAGGTCATCGACATAGCCAATCCAGTTGTGCCGCGCCAGGTCTTCGCGGCTGTTGAGGGGCGGCGCGCGGTCCAGGTAGGCCTGGCTTGCATACAGCGCCAGCCGGTAGTCGGTGAGTTTGCGGGTAATCAGCAGGTCCGCGTTGGGGCGTTCGAGGTGGATGCTGATCTCGGCCTCGCGGTTGAGAATGCTCACAAACCGCGGCACCGCCACCAACTCCACCTCAAGCCCAGGGTAGCGCTCGAACAGCGCGTTCATGCGCGGAGTGAAGAACATGATGCCGATCCCCTCGGTCACCCCCAGGCGAATCTTGCCCAGCGGCGTGATGGCCTGGGTGATTTCTTCCTGTGCCAGCAGCGCGGCGTTCTCCATGGCTTCGGCATGCTTGAGCAGTGCCTGGCCCGACGGCGTCAGTTCATAACCCTGTGCATGTTGCACGAACAGCGCGGTGCCGAGGCTTTGCTCGATGCTTTCTATATGCCGGGCTACGGTGCTGTGGGTGGTGTTCAGGCGTTTGGCGGCAGTGAGCAGCCGGCCGCTG
Source organism: Pseudomonas sp. SWRI51 (assembly GCF_014268825.1). Lineage (NCBI taxonomy): Bacteria > Pseudomonadati > Pseudomonadota > Gammaproteobacteria > Pseudomonadales > Pseudomonadaceae > Pseudomonas > Pseudomonas sp. SWRI51. Next base: position 85,680 of record NZ_JABWRG010000007.1, read on the forward strand.
CGCTGCAACTCGAGGAAAAACCGCAGATCATTCCAGTCAAACATTCGGCGTCCTTGGATGTGCAGGCAGGTCTCGGTTGCGAGGCTACCGCCCTTCTGGGCTGTTTGCGTTGTGCTAAAACGCACAACGGCTGCGCAAAATCTCGTGTTTCCTCCGCGAAATTAATCAATAAGATGGACCGGGACAAGAATAATAATCAGGCGCGAGGTTGCACATGCCATCAGCCGATTCTGTGTACGACTACGTGGTCGTAGGCGCCGGGCCCGCCGGTTGCCTGTTGGCCAACCGTTTGTCTGCGGACCCATCCTGCCGTGTCCTGCTGCTCGAAGCCGGTGGGCGCGACAACTACCCCTGGATTCACGTCCCCGTTGGTTACCTGTATTGCATTGGTAACCCACGCACCGACTGGTGCTTCAAGACAGAGCCGCAAGCCGGCCTCAGTGGCCGTGCCCTCGGTTACCCGCGCGGCAAGGTGCTTGGCGGCTGTTCGTCGATCAACGGCATGATCTACATGCGCGGCCAAGCGGCTGACTACGACCGTTGGGCCGAGCAAGGCAACGACGGGTGGGCGTGGAAGGATGTGCTGCCGCTGTTCAAGGCCAGCGAAAACCACTTTGCCGGTGCCAGCGACAGCCATGGCAGCGAAGGTGAATGGCGGGTCGAGCAACAACGCTACAGCTGGCCGATTCTCGATGCTTTCCGTGATGCTGCCGAACAAAGCGGCATCGCCAAGATCGACGACTTCAATACCGGTGACAACGCAGGCTGTGGATACTTTCAGGTCAACCAACGCAGTGGCGTGCGTTGGAACTCGGCCAAAGCGTTCTTGCGGCCTATTCTGAAACGCCCCAACCTCACAGTGCTGACCGGTGTGCAGGTCGATCAGGTACTACTCGACAACACCCGCGCACGTGCGGTGAAGGCTTTGTGGCAAGGCGCCTGGCACGAGTTCGACGCGCGCCGCGAAATCATCCTGTGTGCTGGCGCCCTGGGTTCGCCCGGTATTCTGCAACGCTCAGGCATCGGCCCACGGGCGCTGCTTGAGAACCTTGGCATTGGCGTTCGCCATGACATGCCTGGGGTGGGCGGCAACCTGCAAGACCACCTGCAGCTACGGCTTATCTACCAGATCCAGAACACCCGCACGCTGAACCAGATGGCTAACAGTTTGTGGGGCAAACTGGGCATGGGCCTGCGCTACGCTTACGACCGCACTGGCCCGCTGGCCATGGCACCGAGCCAGTTGGGCGCGTTCGTGCGTTCCGGCCCCGAACAGGCCTCGGCCAACTTGCAGTACCACGTGCAACCGCTGTCGCTTGAGCGCTTCGGCGAACCCCTGCACCGCTTCCCGGCATTCACCGCGTCGGTGTGCAACTTGCGCCCGGCGAGCCGTGGGCGCATCGACATCCGGTCAGCTGACTTGAACGCCGCGCCGCTGATCGACCCCAACTACTTGAGCGACCCGGCTGACCTGAAGGTTGCCGCCGACGCTATCCGCATCACCCGGCGTATCGTTCAGGCCCCTGCCCTGTCAGCGTTCGAGCCACGCGAATACTTGCCCGGTTCTGCGCTGCAAACCGAAGAGGAACTGCACCAGGCCGCCGCGCAGATTGGCACCACCATCTTCCACCCGGTGGGCACCTGCCGCATGGGCGGTGGCGCGCTGGATGTTGTGGATAACCAGCTGCGCGTGCACGGTATCCCCGGGCTGCGGGTGGCTGACGCTTCGATCATGCCGCAGATTGTTTCCGGCAATACCTGTTCACCCACATTGATGATCGCCGAGAAGGCGGCGCAATTGATCCTCAAGGGAGCGCATACCCAGACCCAGCTGAGCGACACCAGCGCGATACCGACGCCCTGACCCGGGTGTGTGCAACACCGATGGCCTGAGGTCAAAGGCCGTCGACAGTGGAACAACAAGAATAATCACTGTGGCCTGCGGGCCGAGGACAGCAACGATGTCGGACTACATCCAAGAGCAAGGCGCTGCTGCCAGCAGCGTAAGCCGCCGTGAAGAACGCAAGATCATCTTCGCGTCATCCCTCGGGACAGTGTTCGAGTGGTATGACTTTTTCCTCTATGGCGCACTGGCCGCGGTCATCAGCAAGCAGTTCTTTGCTGGCGTCAACGACACCACCGCCTTCATCTTCGCCTTGATGGCCTTTGCTGCCGGCTTCCTGGTGCGCCCGTTCGGCGCATTGGTATTCGGCCGTTTGGGCGACATGATCGGGCGCAAGTACACCTTCCTGGTCACCATTGTGCTGATGGGCCTGTCGACCTTCGCGGTCGGGTTGCTGCCTACCTACGCCACCATCGGCATCGCCGCACCGATCATTCTGGTCGTGCTGCGCATGCTTCAAGGCCTGGCGCTGGGGGGGGAGTACGGCGGCGCGGCAACGTATGTTGCCGAGCATGCCCCGCATGGCAAGCGCGGCTTCTACACCGGGTTCATCCAGTCCACCGCGACGCTCGGCTTGCTGCTGTCGCTGGTCGTGGTGTTGGCCAGCCGTTATATCAGCGGTGATCAGTTCGAGACCTGGGGCTGGCGCCTGCCGTTCCTGCTGTCGATCTTCCTGCTGGCGATCTCGACCTGGATCCGCATGAGCATGCACGAGTCGCCGGCCTTCGTGAAAATGAAAGCCCAAGGCAAGGTGAGCAAGGCGCCGATCCGTGAGTCGTTCACCTCGTGGCCAAACCTCAAGGTGGTGCTGACGGCGCTGTTCAGTATCAACGCAGGCCAAGCGGTGACCTTCTACACCGCGCAGTTCTACGTGCTGTTCTTCATGACGCAGATGCTCAAGGTCGACCCGGCCCAGGCGAATACCCTGCTGATTATCAGCGTGGTGATTGGCGCGCCGTTCTTCGTGTTCTTTGGTTGGCTGTCGGACCGGGTCGGGCGTAAACCGATCCTGATGATTGGCCTGCTGCTGGCCACGGTGTGCTACTTCCCGATGTTCAAGGCCCTCAGCCACTACGCCAACCCACAGATCGACGCGGCCAGCCGCCAGGCGCCGATTGTGGTCAACGCCAACCCACAAGGCTGCACCTTCCAGTTCGACCCGGTGGGCAAGGCGCGCTTCGACAGCCCGTGCGACAAGGTCAAGACGTTCCTGGTCAAGCAAGGCCTGCCGTATAGCTCGGTCGCGGTTGCCGGTAACGATGTCAGCGTGAGCATCGGTGACAAGACCATCAACGGCTTTGACGAAGCAGCCATGCGCAGCGCCATCGAGGCTGCGGGCTACCCGGCCAAGGCGGACCCAGCGCAGGTAAATCAGGTGATGGTGGTGGTGCTGATTGTCGCCATGATCCTGATCGCCACCATGACTTACGGGCCACTGGCCGCGGTGATGGTCGAATTGTTCCCCACACGCATCCGCTATACCTCGATGTCCCTGCCCTACCACATCGGCAACGGCTGGTTTGGCGGCTTCCTGCCGACGGTCTCCTTCGCGCTGGTGGTGTACACAGGGGATATCTTCTACGGGCTGTGGTACCCGATCTTGATCACCGGGGTGAGCCTGGTGGTGGGGATCTTCTGCCTTAAAGAAACCAAGGATGTGGATATCGACAAGGTATAAGTGCAGCACACAAAAAAACCGGCTTAAGCGCTAATGCCAGTCAGGCCCATCGCGGGGCAAGCCCGCTCCCACAAAAGCAGCGTTCATGCATTCTGTGGGAGCGGGCTTGCCCCGCGATGGGCCTGACAGACATTGGACTTAAAAGCCGGTTTTTTTATCGCGCAAAAAAACTTATGCACGATTTTCCGAAAATTTACGATTTGAGAAATAACGTTTTATTTCAATTACTTAGGTAGCAATTCAGGCATTTAATCCAAAAATTGCTAACACGTTATCCACAGATCGTCAGGCGATGTTCTGCTCGGCGTTTTCAGGCACTGGCGGCAACGCGCCCATGGCCCGCTGGGTGGCTTCGTTCCAGGCCTGGGCGCGCTCGTTCAGAGCCGCAATTGCGCGGGGCCCGGTGCCTTCGGCATACATCGGTTCGCCGATCACGATCTCGATGGTGCCCGGGCGCTTGCCCCACCCTTCACGTGGCCAGAACTTGCCGGCGTTGTGGGCGATGGGCAGCACGGGCAAACCGGCATTTACCGCAAGCGCAGTACCGCCGCGGGAGAACTTGCCGATCTGGCCGTAAGGCACACGGGTGCCCTCAGGGAAAATCAGTACCCAGGTGCCCTGCTTGAGCAGTTCGTCACCTTGGCTTGCGACCTGGCGCAGGGCTTCTTTCGGGTTGTTGCGGTCGATGGCGATCGGCCGCAGCATGGCCATCGCCCAGCCGAAGAACGGCATGTACAGCAGTTCGCGCTTGAGCACCTGGCTCAGGGGCGAGAAATACGCCGACAGGAAGAACGTCTCCCAGGTGCTCTGGTGATTGGACAGAATCACGCAGGGCTGTTCTGGCACGTTCTCGGCGCCGGTCACGGTGTAGCGGATGCCCAGGATGGTGCGCGCCAGAAACAACGCACAACGGCACCAGTACACGTTAATGAACCGATAGCGCTTGGGGAACGGCAAAAACGGCGCGATGAAAAAGCTCAGCGAGCACCAGAGCATCGAGCTGGTACCCAACAGCAGGTAAAAAAGAAAGATTCTGATCGCCTGCAGGATCGACATAGTGGCATTTACCGTTGCGGGGCATCGCCCGCCTGATGAAAGGTACGCCGCACCGGCGCACCGCTTTAAATGAGTGCTCTGGCAACAGCCGCCAGATCGTCGAAAACCAGCGTGTTTTCAGGCACGCCGTTTTCGAGGGTTTTCTCGCCCTTGCCGGTTTTCACCAACACCGGCTGTGCATCGACGGCCAGCGCCGCCTGCAGGTCACCTTTGCTGTCACCGACGAACCACACGCCGGCCAATGGCACCTGGTAATGCTCGGCAATCGCCAGCAGCATGCCCGGCTTGGGCTTGCGGCAAGCGCAGCCTTCGTCGGGCCCATGCGGGCAATACACAATATGACCCACTTCACCGCCGTGGCCTGCCACCAGCTCGCGCAGACGCGCATGCATGGCATCGAGGGTGGCCTGTGGATAATAGCCACGGGCAATGCCGGACTGGTTGGTGGCAACTGCCACCGTCCAGCCGGCTTTGCTCAACTGCGCAATCGCTTCGACCGAGCCGGGAATGGGCAGCCATTCTTCCAGCGTCTTGATGTAGGCGTCGGAGTCGAAGTTGATCACCCCGTCCCGATCGAGAATCAGCAGTTTCAAGGCTTACCCCAGCAGCGAAATGTCGGCAACGCCCAGGAACAGACCGCGCAGGCGGCTGAGCAGGGCATAACGGTTGGCGCGTACCTTGGCATCTTCGGCGTTCACCAGTACCGCCTCGAAGAAGGCATCGACCGGGTCACGCAGGGCCGCCAGGCGGGTCAGCGCCTCGTTGTACTGGCGCGCAGCAGCCATTGGCTGCACGGCGTGGTCGGCTTGCTGGATGGCCGAGTACAGCGAGAACTCGTTGGCGTTATCGAAGTACTTCGGCTCGACCTGCTCGGCGATAGCGCCTTCGGCCTTGCTCAGCAGGTTCGATACACGCTTGTTCGCAGCGGCCAGGGTGTCGGCTTCTGGCAGCTTGCGGAACGCCTGCACCGCTTGCACGCGCTGGTCGAAGTCCAGGGCAGAGCCCGGCTTCAGGGCACGTACCGACAGGTAGGTGGCAACATCGATACCTTCGTCTTCGTAACGCGCACGCAGGCGGTCGAAGATGAACTCCAGCACCTGCTCGGCAAGGCCGGCAGCCTTGACCTTGGCGCCAAACTGCTTGACCGCGAACTCAACGGCCACGGCCAGGTCGAGGTCGAGCTGCTTGTCGATGAGGATGCGCAGGACACCGAGGGCTGCACGGCGCAGGGCGTATGGGTCTTTGCTGCCGGTAGGCAGCATGCCGATGCCGAAGATGCCGACCAGGGTGTCGAGCTTGTCGGCAATGGCTACGGCAGCACCGGTGAGGGTCTGCGGCAGCTCGGCGCCAGCACCACGCGGCATGTACTGCTCGTTCAGCGCCAGCGCGACGTCTTCCTGCTCGCCATCGTTGAGGGCGTAGTAGTAGCCGGCCACGCCCTGCATTTCTGGGAACTCGCCGACCATTTCGGTGGCCAGGTCGCACTTGGACAGCAGGCCTGCACGCCCGGCGTTGGTGGCGTTGCCACCGATGTACGGGGCAATGAAGGCGGCCAGGCGCGAGATACGCTCGGCTTTCTCGTAGACCGTACCCAGCTGGGCCTGGAACACCACGTTCTTCAGGCGCTCGTTGAAGGTTGCCAGAGGCTGCTTCTTGTCCTGCTTGAAGAAGAACTCGGCGTCGGTCAGGCGTGGGCGCACGACTTTTTCGTTACCTTGCACGATCTGCTGTGGGTCACGGCTTTCGACGTTGGCCACGGTAATGAAGCGCGGCAGCAGCTTGCCTTCGCTGTCCAGCAGGCAGAAGTACTTCTGGTTGTCCTGCATGGTGGTAATCAGGGCTTCTTGCGGCACCTCGAGGAAACGCTCCTCGAAGGAGCACACCAGCGGCACCGGCCACTCGACCAGCGCGGTGACTTCGTCCAGCAGTGCCGGCGGCACGATGGCGCTGCCTTCCTGCTGCATGGCCAGCTCTGCGGTACGCTTGCTGATCAGCTCGCGACGCTCGGCGAAGTCGGCCAGCACGTAGGCTTTGCGCAGGTCTTCGACATAGTTGGCCGGCGCGCTGATGCGCACGTTGTCCGGGTGGTGGAAGCGGTGGCCACGGGATTCACGGCCGGCTTTCTGCGACAGGATGGTGCAATCGACGACGTGGTCGCCAAGCAGCATCACCAGCCACTGGGTTGGGCGCACGAACTCTTCACGGCTGGCGGCCCAGCGCATGCGCTTGGGGATCGGCAGGTCGTTGAGCGAATCTTCGACGATGGTCGGCAGCAGGCTGCTGGTGGCCTTGCCTGGAATGTGCTGCGAGAAACGCAGTTTCGGGCCGCTCTGGTCGATATCGGCCAGCTCTACCCCGCACTTTTTGGCAAAGCCAAGGGCGGCCTGGGTTGGCTGCCCTTCGGCGTTGAACGCCGCTTGCAGGGGCGGGCCGTCGATATTGATGCTGCGGTCCGGCTGCTGCACGTCGAGCTGGCGGATCAGCACAGCCAGGCGGCGTGGAGCGGCGTAGACCTGCTTGCCGGCGTAGTTCAGGCCAGCGGCCTGCAGGCCTTTTTCGATGCCGGCGAGGAACGCATCGCCGAGGGTTGCCAGGGCCTTGGGTGGCAGCTCTTCGGTGCCCAGTTCAACCAGGAAATCTTGAGCACTCATTGTGCAGCCTCCAGCTTAGCCAACACTTCGTCACGCAGTTCAGGGGTGGCCATCGGGAAGCCCATGCGTGCGCGGGCTTGCAGATAGCTTTGCGCCACGTCACGGGCCAGGGTGCGTACGCGCAGGATGTAGCGCTGGCGCTCGGTCACCGAGATGGCGCGGCGGGCATCGAGCAGGTTGAAGGTGTGCGACGCCTTCAGCACCATTTCGTAGGTCGGCAGCGGCAGGTCGAGCTTGATCAGGCGGTTGGCTTCGCTTTCATAGAAGTCGAACAGTTCGAACAGCTTCTCGACGTTGGCGTGCTCGAAGTTGTAGGTCGACTGCTCCACTTCGTTCTGGTGGAACACATCGCCATAGGTGACCTTGCCGAACGGGCCGTCGGCCCACACCAGGTCGTACACCGAATCGACACCCTGGATGTACATGGCCAGGCGTTCCAGGCCATAGGTAATTTCACCGGTAACCGGGTAGCACTCGATGCCGCCCACTTGCTGGAAGTAGGTGAACTGCGTCACCTCCATGCCGTTGAGCCAGATTTCCCAGCCCAGACCCCAGGCGCCGAGGGTCGGCGATTCCCAGTTGTCTTCGACGAAGCGGATATCGTGAACCAGCGGATCCAGGCCGATGGCTTTCAGCGAGCCGAGGTACAGCTCCTGGAAGTTGGCCGGGTTCGGTTTGAGCACTACCTGGAACTGGTAGTAGTGCTGCAGGCGGTTAGGGTTTTCGCCATACCGCCCGTCGGCGGGGCGACGGCTTGGCTGCACATAGGCGGCGTTCCAGGTTTCTGGGCCGACGGCGCGCAGGAATGTCGCGGTATGGAAAGTGCCGGCGCCTACTTCCATATCGTAGGGCTGAAGCACCACACAACCTTGAGCTGCCCAGTAGTTCTGCAGGGCGAGGATCAGGTCTTGGAAGGTACGCACGGCTGGCGTAGGCTGGCTCACGAAATTCACCTGTATCTGGGGATGCGGATGTAAAGAGCGGGAGTATAACCCGATTCGCTTCGCCCTCTACTCATTGGAGCCTTATGCCACGCTGCTTTTGGTGTTCCGACGACCCGTTGTACCAGGCCTACCACGATCAGGAGTGGGGAACGCCGCAGCGTGACCCGGCGTTGCTCTTCGAGATGCTTTTGCTCGAAGGGTTCCAGGCGGGCCTTTCGTGGATCACCGTCCTGCGCAAGCGCGAGCGTTATCGCCAGGTGCTGGACGGCTTCGACCCGGCCAAGTTGGCGCAGCTCAGTGATGAACGCATCGAAGCATTGATGCTCGACGCCGGCATCATCCGTAACCGCCTGAAACTCAAGGCCGTGCGGCGCAATGCGCAGGCGTGGCTGGCTGTGGATAACCCGTCCGAATGGCTGTGGTCGTTCGTGGGCGGCGTGCCCAAGGTCAACCACTTCACTGGCCGCAGCGACGTGCCGGCGGTCACCGACGAGGCCAAGGCGATGAGCAAGGCCTTGCAGAAAGCCGGCTTCACCTTCGTTGGGCCGACCATCTGCTACGCCTTCATGCAGGCGACCGGGATGGTCATGGACCACACCACCGACTGTGATCGCTACGCCGCGCTGGCGCGTTGACGCGGTACAATGCGCGCCTTGCTGAAATAAGGAATTGCCTGTGGAAAAGTTCAAGGGCGCCCTGATGGTCGGGGTGCTGCGTCTGTTTGCCAAGCTGCCCTGGGGCGCGGTGCAGCGCGTCGGCGCCGGTATCGGCTGGCTGATGTGGAAAATCCCCAACGGTTCGCGCAACGTGGTGCGTATCAACCTGGCCAAGTGCTTCCCCGAAATGAACCCGGCCGAGCGTGAGCGCCTGGTTGGCAAGGCGCTGCGTGACATCGGCAAGTCGTTCGTCGAAAGCGCTTGTGCCTGGATCTGGCCGCCGCAGCGCTCGCTGGAGCTGGTCAAGGAGGTGCACGGCCTGGAAGTGCTGGAGCAGGCGCTGGCCTCGGGCAAGGGCGTGGTCGGCATTACCAGCCACCTGGGCAACTGGGAGGTGCTCAACCACTTCTATTGCAGCCAGTGCAAACCGATCATCTTCTTCCGCCCGCCCAAGCTCAAGGCGGTGGATGACCTGCTGCGCGAGCAGCGGGTGCAGATGGGCAACCGTGTGGCGCCGTCGACCAAGGAAGGCATCCTCAGCATCATCAAGGAAGTGCGCCGTGGTGGCCAGGTAGGTATTCCGGCTGACCCGGAGCCTGCGGAGTCGGCGGGTGTGTTCGTGCCGTTTCTCGGCACCCAGGCGCTGACCAGCAAGTTCGTGCCGAACATGCTGGCCGGTGGCAAGGCGGTGGGGGTGTTCCTGCATGCCCTGCGCCTGCCGGATGGGTCGGGGTTCCGGGTCATTCTGGAGGCTGCGCCCGAGGCGATGTACAGCCTTGACGTCACCGAATCGGCGGCGGCGATGAGCAAGGTGGTCGAGCGTTATGTGCGCGAGTATCCGAGCCAGTACATGTGGAGCATGAAGCGCTTCAAGAAGCGCCCGGCGGGCGAGGCGCGCTGGTACTGAGAGTGTGGGGGCGCTGTGCGCCCCTTTCGCGGCACAAGGCCGCTCCTACAGGGGGGCGCGGTCATCTGTAGGAGCGGCCTTGTGCCGCGAAAGGGCTGCAAGGCAGCCCCGGCAATCTCAAACCTTGTCGAGCTTCTTCAAGAACACCGTCATCTCTTTCTCGGCCTGCTTGTCGCCATGGGCCTGCGCCGCTGCAACCCCTTCCTGCCAGGCCTTGCGCGCCGCCGCCAGGTCGCCCTGCAACTGATGCGCCTTGCCCAGCAGCTTCCAGGCGGCCGAGTACTTGGGGTCTTGTGCGACGCACTGCGCCAGATGCAGCGCCGCCTGGGCGCCATCCCCCTCGTCCAGCCAGGCCTTGCCCAGGCCGAAGCGCAGCAGTGGGTTATCCACACCCTTGGCCAGCATCTTTTCCAGCGACTCGCGCATGCGGTCTTCTCCTAGAAGAAACTCAAGCCGACGTGGAACAGCTTCTCCACATCGCGAATATGCTTTTTATCCACAACGAACAGAATCACATGGTCACCCGATTCGATCACCGTGGCGTCGTGGGCGATCATCACCTGGTCTTCGCGGATGATCGCGCCGATGGTGGTGCCCGGCGGCAGGTCGATGTTCTCGATGGCCTTGCCGATCACCTTGCTCGACTTCGAATCACCATGGGCAACCGCCTCGATGGCCTCGGCGGCGCCCCTGCGCAGGGAGTGCACGCTGACGATATCGCCACGGCGCACGTGCGCCAGCAGCGTACCGATGGTAGCCAGCTGCGGGCTGATGGCGATGTCGATTTCGCCCCCCTGCACCAGGTCGACGTAGGCCGGGTTGTTGATGATGGTCATCACCTTGCGCGCGCCCAGGCGCTTGGCCAGCAACGACGACATGATGTTGGCTTCATCATCGTTGGTCAGGGCCAGGAAGATATCGGCATCGGCGATGTTCTCTTCGAGCATCAGGTCCTTGTCCGAAGCGCTGCCCTGCAATACCACGGTGCTTTCCAGGGTGTCGGACAGCTGCCGGCAACGGGCCGGGTTCATCTCGATGATCTTCACCTGGTAGCGGCTTTCGATGGCTTCGGCCAGGCGCTCGCCAATCTGCCCGCCACCGGCGATCACCACCCGCTTGTTGGTTTCGTCGATGCGCCGCAGCTCGCCCATGACCGCACGGATGTCTTTCTTGGCAGCAATGAAGAACACCTCGTCATCGGCCTCGATCACCGTGTCGCCTTGCGGCTTGATCGGCCGGTCGCGGCGGAAGATCGCCGCCACGCGGGTGTCGACGTTGGGCATGTGGGCGCGGATCTGGCGCAGTTGCTGGCCCACCAGCGGGCCGCCGTAGTACGCCTTGACCGCCACTAGTTGCGCCTTGCCCTCGGCGAAGTCGATGACCTGCAGCGCGCCTGGATGCTCGATCAGGCGCTTGATGTAGTTGGTCACCACCTGTTCCGGGCTGATCAGCACATCGACCGGGATGTGGTCGTTGTCGAACAGTTCCTCGCGGGTGAGGTAGGCCGTTTCGCGCACGCGGGCGATCTTGGTCGGGGTGTGGAACAGCGAATACGCCACCTGGCAGGCAACCATGTTGGTTTCATCGCTGTTGGTCACCGCCACCAGCATGTCGGCGTCGTCGGCGCCAGCCTGGCGCAGCACCGTCGGCAGCGAGCCACGGCCCTGCACGGTGCGGATGTCGAGGCGGTCGCCCAGGTCGCGCAGGCGGTCGCCATCGGTATCGACCACGGTAATGTCGTTGGCTTCGCTGGCCAGGTGTTCGGCCAGCGTGCCGCCCACCTGCCCTGCGCCGAGGATGATGATCTTCATCGGCTACTCCCTACCCGCGCGAGGCGGCGATCTTGATCAGCTTGGCATAGTAGAAACCGTCGTGGCCGCCTTCCTGGGCCAGCAACTGCCGGCCGTGGGGCTGGCGCAGGCCGGCTTCGGTGGCCAGGTCCAGCTCGCGGGCACCGGGGGTGCGGGCGAGGAAGGCGGCGATCACCTCGGTGTTCTCGGTGGGCAGGCTCGAGCAGGTGGCGTACAGCAGCATGCCGCCTACTTCAAGCGTCGGCCACAACGCATCGAGCAGCTCGCCTTGCAGCGCGGCCAGGGCCGGGATGTCTTCGGCCTGGCGGGTCAGCTTGATGTCGGGGTGGCGGCGGATGACGCCGGTGGCCGAGCACGGGGCGTCCAGCAGAATGCGCTGGAAGGGTTTGCCGTCCCACCAACTGGCGGTGTCGCGGGCGTCGCAGGCGATCAGCTCGGCGTCCAGTTGCAGGCGTTCGAGGTTTTCGCGCACGCGGGTCAGGCGCTTGGCTTCGAGGTCGATGGCGACCATCTGCGCCAGGCCCGCTTCGGCTTCAAGCAGGTGGCAGGTCTTGCCGCCGGGTGCACAGCAGGCGTCGAGCACGCGCTGGCCGGGGGCCAGTTCGAGCAGGTCGGCAGACAGCTGCGCGGCTTCGTCCTGCACGCTCACCCAACCTTCGGCAAAGCCCGGCAGGCCGCGAACGTCGCAGGCTTCGGCCAGCACGATGCCGTCACGGCTGTACTGGCAGGCGCTGGCGCCGATGCCGGCTTCGGCCAGCAGCGCCAGGTACGCATCGCGGCTGTGGTGGCGGCGGTTGACCCGCAGGATCATCGGCGGGTGCGCGTTGTTGGCGGCGCAGATGGCTTCCCACTGCTCAGGCCAGAACGCCTTGAGCGACTTTTGCAACCAGCGCGGGTGAGCGGTGCGCACCACCGGGTCGCGCTCCATGCTGGCCAGCAGCTCCTGGCCTTCGCGTTGGGCGCGGCGCAGCACGGCATTGAGCAACGCCTTGGCCCACGGCTTTTTCAGCTTGTCGGCGCAGCCCACGGTTTCGCCGATGGCGGCGTGGGCCGGAATACGGGTGTAGAACAGCTGGTACAAACCCACCAGCAGCAACGCCTGCACATCCGCGTCGGCGGCTTTGAAAGGCTTTTGCAGCAGTTGCGCGGCCAACAGGTCCAGGCGCGGCTGCCAGCGGGCGGTGCCGAAGGCCAGGTCCTGGGTCAGGCCCCGGTCGCGTTCATCGACTTTGTCCAACTGCGCCGGCAGCGAGCTGTTCAGCGAGGCCTTGCCGCTGAGGACAGCTGCCAGGGCGCGGGCGGCGGCGAGGCGCGGGTTCATTGGCCAAGTACCTTGCCGCTGGCGAACTTCTCGCGGCGGCTGTTGAACAGGTCACTGAAGTTCAGCGCCTTGCCGCCGGGCAATTGCAGGCGGGTCAGGCTGAGCGCCTGGTCACCACAGGCCACCACCAGGCCGTCTTTGCTGGCGCTGAGGATTTCGCCCGGTGCGCCGTGGCCGCTGGCCAGGCTTGCGGCCAGCACTTTGACGCTCTCGCCATCCAATGTGCTGTGGCACACCGGCCACGGGTTGAAGGCGCGGATCAGGCGCTCAAGCTCGATGGCCGGGCGGCTCCAGTCGATGCGCGCCTCGTCCTTGTTCAGCTTGTGTGCATAAGTGGCCAGGGCGTCGTCCTGCACTTCGCCGTGCAGGCTGCCGTCGGCCAGGCCCGCGATGGCTTGCACCACCGCTGGCGGGCCCATTTGCGCGAGGCGGTCATGCAAGCTGCCACCGGTGTCATCGCTGGTGATTGGGGTGACCACCTTGAGCAGCATGGGGCCTGTGTCCAGGCCGGCTTCCATGCGCATCACGGTAACGCCGCTCTCGGCATCGCCGGCTTCGACGGCGCGCTGGATCGGCGCAGCACCGCGCCAGCGTGGCAGCAGCGAGGCGTGGCTATTGATGCAGCCCAGGCGCGGGATATCCAGCACCGCCTGCGGCAGGATCAAACCATAGGCGACCACTACCATCAGGTCCGGCTGCAGTGCCGCGAGTTCGGCCTGGGCCTCGGCATTGCGCAGGGTTGGCGGCTGCAGCACCGGGATGCCGTGGGCCACGGCCAGTGCCTTGACCGCACTCGGCATGAGCTTCTGGCCACGCCCGGCTGGGCGGTCGGGCTGGGTGTAGACGGCCACGATCTGGTAGGGGCTGTCGAGCAAGGCCTTGAGGTGTTCGGCGGCAAACTCTGGGGTGCCTGCAAAGACGATGCGCATGGAGTTCTCGCTGCAAAAAAGAAAAAGGCTTGCCGGAGCAAGCCTTCAGGGCGGTGGGGGTCAGGCTTGCTGGCGGTGCTGCTTTTCCAGCTTCTTCTTGATCCGGTCGCGTTTGAGTTGGGACAGGTAGTCGACGAACAGCTTGCCGTTCAGGTGATCGAACTCGTGCTGCACGCACACCGCCAACAGGCCTTCGGCTTCGAGCTCGAAAGGCTTGCCGTCGCGGTCCTGGGCCTTGACCCGAACGCGCAGTGGGCGGTCGACGTTCTCGTAGAAGCCGGGCACCGACAGGCAACCTTCCTGGTACTGGCCCATGTCGTCGGTCAGCTCTTCGACGCTGGGGTTGATGAACACCCGCGGCTCGCTGCGATCTTCGCTGAGGTCCATGACCACTACCTGCAGGTGCACGTTGACCTGGGTCGCGGCCAGGCCGATGCCAGGCGCTTCGTACATGGTCTCGAACATGTCGTCGATCAGCTGGCGCAGGGCGTCGTCAAAAACCGTTACCGGTTTGGCAAGGGTGCGCAGGCGCGGGTCCGGGAATTCGAGAATGTTCAAAATAGCCATAGGGTCAGGCAGTCACTGTGCGGTCGGTTGAAAACTGAGCACACATAATAAAGGGAAAAGGTTGGCAAGGCACCTGCGAAAGCTCGGCTAGGGTGTGAATGGTGTGCTTATAGCGCATTTGATGGACAGGTTTTCAAAGCGTTATCAACACAGTTATCCACAGGTTGTGCCATGTCGATGGCCGCCTATCGATCAAGGATGATCCCTATGCCGCTGTTCGATTCTTCGCCGTGCCCGCCTTCGGAACTTGAGGCGCGGCTGCGTCTGCACAGCCTGCCCGATATCGGTTTGCGGCGCTTTCATACGCTCATCGAAGCGTTCGGCAATGCCTCTTCTGCGCTCAGCGCGCCGGCCAGCGCGTGGCGTTCGCTAGGCCTTCCGGCCGCCAGCATCGATGCCCGGCGCAGCCCGCAGGTACGCGACGGCGCACTGGCTGCAATGGCCTGGCTAGAGCGTCCGGGCCAGCATTTACTGATGTGGGACGGGCCGGGCTACCCGGCATTACTGGCCGAAATCGACGACCCGCCGCCGCTGTTGTTCGTCGCTGGTGACCCCACATTACTCGAACAACCGCAGTTGGCCGTGGTGGGTAGCAGGCGTGCGTCGCCCCCTGCGCTGGACACCGCCGGGGCCTTTTCGCGCTGCCTCTCGCTGGCCGGTTTTACCATCACCAGTGGCCTTGCCCTGGGCATCGACGGTGCTGCACACCGGGCAGCATTGAAGGCTGGCGGGCGCACAATCGGGGTGCTCGGCACGGGCCTGCAAAAACTTTATCCACAGCGCCACCGCGACCTCGCCAGGGCCATGCTCGACAGCGGCAGCGCGCTGGTTTCGGAGTACCCCTTGGACGCAGGCCCGCTACCCGGCAACTTCCCCCGCCGCAATCGCATCATCAGCGGCATGTCGCTGGGGGTGCTGGTGGTTGAGGCAAGTTTGGCCAGCGGTTCGCTGATCACCGCACGGCTGGCCGCCGAACAGGGGCGTGAGGTGTATGCCATACCGGGCTCTATCCATCACCCGGGCGCCAAAGGCTGCCACCAGTTGATTCGTGACGGCGCGTTGCTGGTAGAAAGCGTCGAGCAGATTCTGCAAACCCTGCGCGGCTGGCAGAACCTGCCCCCCGCGGCTGTGGACAAACCCGCGCACCCGCTGCTGGCACTGCTGCACGCCGCCCCGCAGACCAGCGAGGGCCTGGCCCATAGCAGTGGCCAGGCGCTGGCGCGGGTGCTGGCCAGCCTCACCGAACTGGAGCTTGAAGGCAGGGTCAGCAGTGAAGGTGGCCGTTGGTTTGCCCGGTCGGGCTAAGTACACTGCGCACCAAGGCTTATAGGCGGAGAGAGACAAAATGGTGAGCAGTTGGCGTGTGCAGCAAGCCGCACGAGAGATCAAGGCCGGCGCGGTGATCGCCTATCCAACCGAAGCGGTCTGGGGCCTGGGCTGCGACCCATGGAACGAAGACGCGGTGTATCGCCTGCTGGCGCTCAAGTCGCGGCCTGTGGATAAAGGCCTGATTCTGGTCGCCGACAACATTCGCCAGTTCGATTTCCTCTTCGAAGACTTCCCTGAAGACTGGATCGACCGCATGGGCAGCACCTGGCCTGGGCCGAACACTTGGCTGGTGCCGCATCAGGACCTGTTGCCCGAGTGGGTGACCGGCCAGCACGACACCGTGGCGCTGCGGGTCAGTGACCACCCGCAGGTGCGTGAACTGTGTTCGCTGGTGGGGCCGCTGATTTCGACCTCCTGCAACCCTGCTGGGCGCCCGGCGGCGAAAACCCGGTTGCGGGTGGAGCAGTATTTCCATCGCCAGCTGGACATGGTGCTCGGCGGCGCCTTGGGTGGGCGCAAGAACCCGAGTGTGATTCGCGACCTGGCTACCGGCCAGGTCGTCCGGGCGGGGTGAGGCCATAGCGGCGGTTCGTGGCGAGCGGGCTTGTCCCGCGTTGGGCTGCACAGCAGCCCTGAGGATTACCCTTGAGTTTTCAGGGCTGCTGCGCAGCCCAACGCGGGACAAGCCCGCTCGCCACAAGGGAACTCGCCACAAGGAGATATGCCTGGCGCCAGCCTGCGATGAGGCCGGTGCAGGGGGCACATAACCGACATGCGGACTTCAAGGCAACAACACAGTCGACCCCACCGTCCGTCGTGCCGACAGCTCAGCCTGGGCCTTGGCCGCTTCACTCAGCGGATAGCGCTGCTGGATATCCACAACCAGCTTGCCGCTGGCGATCATCGCGAACAGGTCGTCGGCCATGGCCTGGGTGTTCTCGGCATTGTTGGCGTAACTGGCAAGGGTCGGGCGGGTCACGTACAGCGAGCCTTTCTGCGAAAGAATGCCCAGGTTCACCCCGCTCACCGCCCCCGAGGCATTGCCGAAACTCACCATCAAGCCGCGCGGCTGCAAGCAGTCCAGCGAAGTCAGCCAGGTGTCGGCACCGACGCCGTCATACACCACCGGGCATTTTTTCCCGTCGGTCAGTTCCAGCACGCGCTGGGCGACGTCTTCGTGGCTGTAGTCGATGGTTGCCCAGGCGCCGAGGGCCTTGGCCCGTTCGGCTTTCTCGGCTGAACTGACGGTGCCGATCAACTTGGCGCCCAGCGCCTTGGCCCATTGGCACGCCAGCGAGCCCACGCCCCCGGCTGCTGCGTGGAACAGGATGATGTCGCCCGGCTGCACGGCGTAGGTCTGCTTGAGCAGGTACTGCGTGGTCAGGCCCTTGAGCATCACCGCAGCTGCCTGTTCGAAGCTGATGCTGTCGGGCAGCTTGACCAGGTTGGCCTCTGGCAACGTATGCACCTCGCTGTAGGCGCCCAGCGGCCCAACGGCATGGGCCACGCGGTCGCCCACCTTGAGCCGGCTGACGCCCTCGCCCACTGCTTCTACAACGCCCGCGGCTTCGGTGCCCAGGCCAGACGGCAGCGCAGGCGGTGCGTACAGCCCGCTGCGGAAATAGGTGTCGATGAAGTTCAGGCCGATGGCATGGTTGCGCACGCGCACCTGCTGCGGGCCGGGCGGAGCCGGGTCGAACTCCACCAGTTGCAGGACTTCCGGGCCACCATGCTGGCTGAACTGGATACGCTTGGCCATTTCACACTCCTGTCGTCGGGCTCGTTAAAGGCCTTCTATCGGACGCCTTTGCTTGATCGCCGTCAACTGCGGCGCGGGGTTGGCCGGTGGTATGCTACGCGGCAAATTTTCCCCACCCGCTCCAGGTGACCCGATGACCAGCCGCACCGAGGCCGTGAAAGCCTACCTGCTCGACCTGCAAGACCGCATCTGCACTGCCCTCGAGACCGAAGACGGCGGCGCCCGCTTCGTCGAGGACGCCTGGGTGCGCGAAGCCGGTGGCGGGGGGCGCACGCGGGTGATCGGCGACGGCAATGTGATCGAGAAAGGCGGCGTGAACTTCAGCCATGTGTTCGGCAGCGGCCTGCCGCCGTCGGCCAGCGCCCACCGCCCGGAGCTGGCTGGGCGTGGCTTCGAGGCGCTGGGCGTATCGCTGGTGATTCACCCGCACAACCCGCATGTTCCGACTTCCCACGCCAATGTGCGGTTTTTCATCGCCGAAAAAGAAGGTGAAGAGGCCGTGTGGTGGTTCGGCGGCGGCTTCGACCTGACCCCGTACTACGGCGTCGAGGAAGACTGCATCCACTGGCACCGCGTTGCCGAGCAGGCCTGCGCGCCGTTTGGCGCCGATGTGTACCCGCGCTACAAAGCCTGGTGCGACCGCTATTTCCACCTCAAGCACCGTGGCGAGCCACGCGGTATTGGCGGGCTGTTCTTCGACGACCTGAACGAGTGGGACTTTGACACCTGCTTCGCGTTCATCCGCGCCATCGGTGATGCCTACGTCGATGCTTACCTGCCGATCATCCAGCGCCGCAAGGCCACGCCGTACACCGCCGAGCAGCGTGAATTCCAGGAATACCGCCGTGGCCGCTACGTCGAATTCAACCTGGTCTACGACCGTGGCACCCTGTTTGGCCTGCAATCGGGCGGGCGCACCGAGTCGATCCTCATGTCGCTGCCACCGCAGGTGCGCTGGGGTTACGATTGGAAGGCGGCGCCAGGCAGCGAAGAAGCGCGCCTGACCGATTACTTCCTGCAGGACCGCGACTGGCTCGCCCAGTAAGCCTGTGGATAAACAAGGAACCGCCATGGACCAGTACGTCGTTTTCGGTAACCCCATCGGCCACAGCAAGTCGCCGCTGATTCACCGCCTGTTCGCCGACCAGACCGGCGAGCAGCTCGAATACGCCACGCTGCTGGCCCCGCTGGACGACTTCAGTGACTGCGCGCTGGGCTTCTTCAAGCAAGGCAGCGGCGCCAACGTCACCGTGCCATTCAAGGAAGAGGCCTACCGCTTGTGCGACAGCCTCACGCCACGGGCGCGGCGTGCCGGGGCGGTGAATACCTTGAGCAAACTGGCCGACGGCACCTTGCAGGGCGATAACACCGATGGTGCGGGGCTTGTGCGTGACCTCACGGTGAACGCCGGGGTGGTGTTGGCGGGCAAGCGCATTCTGATCCTGGGCGCGGGCGGTGCGGTGCGTGGCGTGCTGGAGCCGATGCTGGCGCACAACCCGCAATCGCTGGTCATCGCCAACCGCACGGTAGAAAAGGCCGAGCAACTGGCCCATGAGTTCGATGAACTGGGGCCGGTGGTTGCCAGCGGTTTTGCCTGGTTGCAGGAGCCGGTGGACGTGATTATCAACGCCACCTCGGCAAGCCTTGCCGGCGAGCTGCCGCCGATTGCCGACAGCCTGGTCGAGCCTGGGCGCACGGTGTGTTACGACATGATGTATGGCAAGGAGCCGACGCCGTTCTGCCTGTGGGCCAGCAAGCTTGGCGCGGCCAAGGTGCTGGATGGGCTGGGCATGCTCGCCGAGCAGGCGGCAGAGGCGTTTTACATCTGGCGTGGGGTGCGGCCTGATACCGGGCCGGTGCTGGATGAACTGCGCCGGCAGTTGGCGCGAGGCTGAGGCCCAATCGCAGGGCAGGCGTCAGCGCCCCACAGGACGTGAGCAAGGCCTCGTATTGGGCGCGGTGTTTGTAGGAGCGGCCTTGTGTCGCGAAAGGGCTGCGCAGCAGGCCCAGATTCTTGGCTTCACGCGCAATCGCCGGGGCCGCTGCGCAGCCCTTTCGCGACACAAGGCCGCTCCTACACAAATCAAAAGAGACTGGCCAGAAACCATGGAATCCCCACCTTGTTACTCCTCAAAACGGATCGGGCAGTTTTGCGGCCCTTCCAGCTTGTGCAACTCCTCCACCACCTGCGGCCTGGCCCGCTGCAGGGTCAGGCTGCCGCCACTGCGCAGCAGGCGCCGCGCCTCGCGGTGCAACATATCCACACCCGAATAG
The DNA here is from genome assembly GCF_014268825.1 of Pseudomonas sp. SWRI51. Lineage (NCBI taxonomy): Bacteria > Pseudomonadati > Pseudomonadota > Gammaproteobacteria > Pseudomonadales > Pseudomonadaceae > Pseudomonas > Pseudomonas sp. SWRI51. Next base: position 105,465 of record NZ_JABWRG010000007.1, read on the forward strand.
TCGATGAAGTTCACCTGCCGCGCATCGATCACCACATGCGGGCCTTCGCAGCGCTGCAAGCGCACCTGCAGGTAATGCGCCGCGCCAAAGAAGATCGACCCGCCTACCCGCAACACATCGGCCTCGCCTTCACGGCTCTGCTGCACCCGTGGCCGCGAGGTGCGTTTCAGGTAGAAAAACAGCGACGCCAGCACCCCGGCATAGATCGCCGTTTGCAGCTCCAGCAGCAGCGTTGCCGCCGCCGTCAGCGCCATCACCAGAAACTCCGAACGGCTGACCCGGAACAGCGCGCGCATGCCGCGGTGGTCAACCAACCCCCAGCAGATCAGCAGGATGCTCCCGGCCATGGCCGGGACCGGCAGGTGCGCGATCAACCCGGCGCCGGTGACTGCGAACAGCGCCAGCCACAATGCCGAGAACACCCCCGCCATGGGCGAGCGGGCACCGGCTTCGAAGCTGAGCCCGGAGCGGGTGAACGAGCCGGACGACAGGTAGCCCGAGAAAAACGCACCGATGATGTTCGACAGGCCCTGCGCACGGATTTCCTGGTCGGCGTCGATCATCTGCTCGGAGCGTGCAGATAGCGACCGGGCGATAGACAGGCTGGTGACCAGCCCAAGCATGCCAACCGCAACCGCACTGGGTAGCAGCCGCAGGATCAGCTCAAGGTCGGTCAGTGGCAGCGGGCTTAGCGGCGGCAGTTGCCCGACGAATGCCGGTACTCGCGGCACATGGCCGAAGATACCCGGTAGAAGCCATGCCGTCAGGCTGACCAGCAATAGACTTATCAACAGGCTCGGCCAGCGTGGGCGCCAGAGTTTCAGCGTAACGCCGATCAGCAGTGTCGCCAGGCCCAGGGCCAGCGATGGCAGGTCGACGTCACCCACGTGCCCGGCCAGTTCCTGCAATGCTTTCAGCGCGGTAGCCTGGCTCGGCAGGTCCAGCCCCAGCAGGTTTGGCAACTGGCCGAGGGCGATAACGATGGCAGCGCCCAAGGTGAACCCCAATACAACCGAGTGGGACACGAAATTGACCACCGCGCCGAAGCGCAGCAGGCCCAACAGCAGCTGGAACACGCCGCCGAGGAAGGTCAGCAGCAGCACCAGGGTGACGTAGTCCTCACTGCCCGCCACCGCCAGCGGGCTGATGCTGGCATACAGGACGATGGAGATGGCAGCGGTAGGGCCGCAGATCAGGTGCCAGGACGAGCCCCACAAGCAGGCGATCAGCACCGGGACAATCGCTGCGTACAGGCCGTATTCCACGGGCAGGCCGGCAATCAAGGCATAGGCGATGGATTGCGGCAGCGCCAGGATCGCCCCGCTCAGGCCCACCAGCAGGTCCTGGCGCAGGCTGCGGCCTGACTGGCGGGGTAGCCAGGTGAGGAACGGCAGCAGGTGGGAAAGGCGATGCATGGGTTTTCTCGTGCTGGTGGGTGTAGGAGCGGCCTTGTGTCGCGATGGGGCGCGAAGCGGCCCCAGGATATGTGCAACTAGTTGATATCGACGGGGGCGCTTCGCGCC